>JAIXVH010000330.1 GCA_027483125.1 Acetobacteraceae bacterium
AACACCATCGCCGCGCGCCGCGCACCGGCCGAAGGGCTGACCGTCCTGGGCAGCCGCAGCCATGGCCGCGCCGGCGATTTCGATGAATTGCTGCCCGGCCGCGCCATCGCCACCTGCCTAGCCATGGGCTCGGCCATGAAATTCGCCCGCCTGGCCGAGGGCGCCGCCGATGTCCTGCCGCGCACCGGCCCCACCATGGAATGGGACACTGCCGCCGGGCAGGCGCTGGTGGAAGCCGCGGGTGGCCGGGTGCTCGCGCTGGACGGCACGCCGCTGCGCTATGGCAAACCCGGCTGGCGGAACAGCGGCTTCATCGCCTGGGGCGCCGCGTGACCAGGCTGCTGGCAGAGATGTCGGAAGCCGCGGCATTGCTGCGCGCCGGCGAACTCGTCGCCTTCCCCACCGAGACCGTCTACGGCCTGGGCGGCGATGCCCGCAATGAGCAGGCCGTGGCGCGCATCTTCGAGGCCAAGGGCCGGCCGCATTTCAACCCGCTGATCTGCCATTTCGCCACCGCCGATGCCGCCTTCGCCGAGGTCTCCGCCGATGCCCGCGCGCGCGAACTGGCCGCGCATTTCTGGCCTGGCCCGTTGACGCTTGTGCTGCCGCGCGCGCCGCGCAGCCAGGTGGCGCTGCTGGCCGGAGCGGGGCTGGACACATTGGCGGTGCGGGTGCCCGCGCACCCGATGGCATTGGCGCTGCTGCACGCGGCCGGCACGCCCATCGCCGCACCCAGCGCCAACCGCTCCGGGCGGATCAGCCCCACCACGGCGGCGCATGTGCTGGAGGAATTGTCAGGCCGTATCGCCGGCGTTCTGGATGGCGGCGCCTGTGCCGTGGGCGTGGAGAGCAGCGTGCTGGATCTGTCGGGCGGTGGTGCTGTGCTGCTGCGCCATGGCGGCGTCTCGCGCGAGGCGATCGAGGCGGTGATCGGCCCGGTCGCGGCGGCCTTGCCGCTGACCGCGGCGCCCGCACCCACCTTGCGCAGCCCGGGCATGATGCTGTCGCACTACGCGCCCGAACTGCCCTTGCGGCTGGACGCGCAGGTGGTTGCGCAGGATGAGATGCTGCTCGCTTTCGGCACGCCGCTGCCCGGCGCGCTGGCGACCTGGAACCTGTCTGACACCGGCGATGTGGTCGAGGCGGCGGCGCGGCTCTTCGCAGGGCTGCGCTGGCTCGATGCCGAGGGTGCGCGGCTGCGCGCCATTGGCATCGCGGCCCAGCCCGTGCCCGCCCAGGGCCTGGGTGCTGCCATCAACGACCGTCTGGCACGCGCCGCAGCACCTCGCTGAAGCGCGCGGTCGACCCGCATCAGCCGATCCTGGGCGTTGTCACAGCATCAATTGGGCGCATGCATCCAGGATCGCGGCTTCGTCCAGGCCATATTCCGCATAGAGCGCGGGGATATCACCCGCCTGGCCGAAGCGGTCCACGCCCAGTGCAGCGATGCGATGTCCACGCACGCCGCCCAGCCAGTCGAGCGCGGCGGGGTGGCCATCGAGCAGCGTCACGATGCCGGCGCCAGGCGAGAGCGGTGCCAGCAGCGCCTCCACATGCGAGGGCGCGCCACCAGGCCCACGCCGTGCGGCGCGCCGTGCATCGAGCCAGCCCTGATGCAGCCTGTCCGGGCTGGTGACGGCGAGCAGGCCGGCGCCCGGCTCCTCCTCGCGCAAAGTGGCGAAGGCGGCCATGGCCTCGGGCGCGACCGGCCCCTGATAGGCGATGGCGATGCGCGCGCCCGGCGCGGGCGGCACCATCCAATAGCCGCCGGCGATCACCGCCGCGGCGTCGAGCGGACGCGAAGGCTGGTCCAACCCGCGTGTGGAGAGCCGCAGCCAGACGCTGCTGCCGCCATCCTTCTGCATGTGCTCGAAGCCGTGCCGCATCAGCACCGCGAGCTCATCGGCGAAGGCCGGTTCCCAGGCCGCGAGGCGGTCCTGCGCCATGCCGATCAGCGGCGTGTTGACGCTCTGGTGCTGACCGCCCTCGGGCGCCAGCGTCAGGCCCGATGGCGTGGACACGAGCATGAAGCGCGCATCCATGTAGCAACCATAGATCAGCGCATCGAGGCCGCGATTGACGAAGGGGTCGTAGACGGTGCCGATCGGCAGCAGCCGCGCGCCATAGAGGGTATGCGCCAGCCCCAGCGCGGAGAGCACGAGGAACAGGTTCTGCTCGGCGATGCCGAGCTCGACATGCTGCCCCTCCGGCGACATGCCCCAGCGCTGCGCCGATGCCAGCTTCGCATCGCGGAACACGTCGTTCTTCATGTGCCGGTCGAAGATGCCGCGCCGGTTCACCCAGGCGCCGAGATTGGTGCTGACGGTGACGTCGGGCGAGGTGGTGACGATGCGATCGGCGAGTGGTCCGAACTCGCCATCGCCGCGGCCGATCTCGGCCAGGATTTCGCCGAAGGCGGCCTGGGTCGAGAGCTTGCGCCCGGCCACCACGCGCGCGGCCGGCAGCGCGGCGGGCACCGGGATGGTGGGCGCTGAAAGCCTGCGCCCCGAAGGCGTCAATGGCTGCGCGAAGGGCACGCTGGCGATGAATTCGGCCATCGCCTCGGGCGGCACAGCCAGGCCTTCGAAGCGGTCCCATTCATGGCCGTCGCGGATGTTCATGACGGCGCGGAATTCGGCCATCTGCTCCTTGGTCATCAGGCCGGCGTGGTTGTCCTTGTGGCCGGCAAACGGCAGGCCCATGCCCTTCACCGTATAGGCGATGAAGCAGGTGGGCTGGTCGCCCTCGGCATCGGCCGCGCGGAAGGCCTCGATCAGCGTCTCGATGTCATGGCCACCGAGATTGTTCATCAGCGCCGAGAGTTCGTCGTCCGACAGCGGGTCGATGATGGCGCGCAAGCCCGGCTCGCGCCCCAGGTCGGTCAGCAGCGCATTGCGCCAGGCGGCACCGCCCTGGAATGTCAGCGCGGCATAGAGCGAGTTGGGGCAGTCATCGATCCAGCGGCGCAGTGCCTCACCGCCATCGCGGGCGAAGGCAGCTTCCAGGCGGCGGCCGTATTTCAGCGTGACGACATTCCAGCCCATGTCGCGAAACAGGCCCTCGATACGGCCGAACAACCGGTCGGGCACGACGGAATCGAGCGACTGCCTGTTGTAGTCGACCACCCACCAGACATTGCGGATATCGTGCTTCCAGCCCTCCAGCAGGGCCTCGTAGATGTTGCCCTCATCCAGTTCCGCATCGCCCACCACGGCGACATGCCGCCCCGCGGGCAGCCCGGGCGGTGCGAGCTTCTTCAATTGCACATAGTCCTGCACCAGCGATCCGAAGCTCGCCAGCGCCACGCCCAGCCCCACGCTGCCGGTTGAAATGTCAATCTCCGGCCCATCCTTTGCGCGCGACGGATAGGGCTGGATGCCGCCGAATTCGCGCAAGGTCGAAAGCCGCGCCGGATCGACGCGCCCGAAGAGATGGTTGATGGCGTGGAACACCGGCCCCGCATGCGGCTTCACCGCCACACGGTCCTGCGGGCGCAGCGCGTCGAAATACAGCGCCGCAAGGATGGATACCGCCGACGCACAACTGGCCTGATGCCCGCCCACCTTCAGCCCATCGCGATTGGGCCGGATGTGGTTGGCATGGTGGATCATCCAGGATGACAGCCACAGCAATTTGCGCTCGACCGCATGCAGAATGGCGCTGCGCTGCACAGCCGCCTGCGGCACGGGCTTGCCTTGATGCGTCATCGCGCGTCTCCCCTTGGCAGGGGCAGACTACGCCCGCAGCGTCTGGCCTTCCACCCGTGCCAGTGCGGTGATGATGCCGCCCAGGCGGTCATCCAGGCTGGGCGTGCGCAACTGCCGATCGGGCACGGCGCGCACCAGATAATCCGTGGCTTCCAGCGCCGGTTCGTTCAGCGTGGTGCCGCGCGCCGGGCGCGGCAGCATCGCGCGCGTCAGCAGCGCCACCTTGCGCGTCGCCGGGATTACGGCGCGGCGCTGCACCGGGTCGAAGCCCGGCGCGCGGATCGCAACTCCGATTTCCTGATAGATGCGTGATGCCGCGCGGATCGCGCCGCGGCAATCGGCGGGCAGTGCATCGACGCCCGCTTCGGCGCGCGTATAGAGCTGATCCGCATGGTCCAGCAGCCGCAGCACGACGCGATGCACACCGGGGGTCAGAGTGGGCGATGCCAGCCAGCTGGCCGGGTCCACGCCTTCCTCGCGCAGCCAGTCGAGTGGCATGTAGATGCGGCCATTGCGCGCATCCTCGCCGATATCGCGGCAGATATTGGTGATCTGCATCGCCACACCCAGGTCGCAGGCGCGCGCCAGGCGCGGTGCGTCACGCACGCCCATCAGCAGCGCCATCATGGCGCCCACCGTGCCGGCGACGCGCGCGGCATAGGCGTGCAGGTCCCATAATGTCAGGTAGCGGCGTCCGGCGGCGTCCCAGGCGAAGCCGTCGATCAGTGCTGCGGGCAATTCCCTGGGGATGCGATACGACAGCACGATGGAACCGAAGGCGCGGTCGCAGGCATGGTCCTCGGGTGTGCCGCGATACATCGCGGCCAGTCGGGCATTCAGGCGTTTCACGCTCAGCGCGGGGTCGGCTTCCAGATCCACCGCATCATCCGCGACCCGGCAGAAGGCATAGAGCGCCGTGGCCGGCTGGCGCAGCCGCCGTGGCAGCAGCAACGCCGCGGTCGAGAAGCTCTTGGAGCCTGCTGCCAGCAGGGCCGCGCATTGCGCGAGATCCTCACGCGAGAGGGGGGGCGCCTCCGGGAAGTCTGGCGTGCGGGCGTCGAGCGGCATGGCGTTCCCTGGAATGGTCGTTACGACATCAGAGTGATATCGCGGACCCCTCGGCGTCAATCATCTTCGTCGAGTTTCAGTCGCCTTCTGGCGCGCGCCAGTGCCAGCGCCACGACGCCGAGCACCGCCGGAATGCTGAGCGCCACCAGTGTATCCGGCGTGAAGGGCGTCAGCGGTGCCAGCGGCTTCCACACGTAACCCACGAGCCCGACGATGTAATAGGTGATGGCCGCGACCGAGAGGCCTTCCACCGTGCGTTGCAGCCGCAATTGCAGCTGCGCGCGGCGATTCATGCTTTGCAGCACGTCACGGTTCTGTTCCTCGCGCGTGATGTCGACGCGGGTGGAGAGCAGCTGCGTCACGCGCGCGACGCGGCGGGACAGCGCTTCCTGTCGGGCGGCCGTCGCCTGGCAGGTGTCCATCGCCGGTGCCAGGCGGCGTTCGACGAATTCCTGGAAGGTCTGCAGGCCCTCGATGCGCTCTTCGCGCAGTTCCGCGATGCGCCGCTGCACCAGCGCGTAATAGGCGGCGGCCGCGCTGAAGCGATAGCGCGTCGCGGCCTCTTCCTTTTCGATCTCGGCTGCAAGCCGCGTCAGGCGCGCCAGCAGCACGGGTTCGTCGATCGGCTTGGCTTCCACCAGGCGTGCCGCGATCTCGGCCAATTCGCCTTCCCATGCGGTGAGCGAAGGGCCGAGCGCGCGGGCCACCGGCACGGCGAGCAGCGCCATCATCCGATAGGTGTCGATCTCCAGCAGGCGCTGCACGTTTCGTCCGGCCTGCACCGGTGACATGCTGCCCGAATGCACCAGGAACCGGGCGAATCCGTGGCTGCCGATACGGAAATCGGTGAAGGCCATGCCGCGTCCGCCCTGCACCATCGAACCCACCAGCTGGTTCGAGCCGAAGAGTTCGAGTGCGAGCATCTCCTCCGCATCGGGCAGCAATTCCAGATCGGCTGCCACCAGCAGCTGGCCGGGCAGGGCGGCCACCCAATCGGTCGGCACGGCAGCGATGGCGGGTTCGCTGAAGGGGCGTTCGGCGGCGCCATCACGCATGAAGGTGACGCGGTGGAATTCGGTGTGCTGTTCCCACTTGATGCGGAAGGCGCCGAGATCTGCCGCGAAGTGGTTCGCGGTTTCGCCGGGTGGAGTCACGCCATAGCGCAGCGCCAGGTTGCGCACATGTTCGCGCGCCGCACCCCGCGTGCTGCCATCCAGCAGCAGCGCCAGGTAGGAGACGCGCACCGGCGCGCCCAGCGCATCCGGCGGGCGCGCATGGACTTCGTAATTCAGTTCGGCACGCCGTGCGTGTTCCGTGGGGAGCTTCATGCTGGTTCGCAGATAGGCGCGAGCAGCGCGTTGAGAAGCACCGGCTGTTCCTCATGCGCGAGATGACCGAGGCCGGGCCATTCCACCACCTGTGCCGAGGGTAGAATCTGGCGCACGCGCTGCGCGGTACCCGGCGCGATGGTGCGGTCGCGAAGCGCGGCCACCAGTGTCAGCGGTGTGCCCAGCCGCGGCAGGTCGCGCACGAAGCCGTGCAGATCCCATTGCGCCATCATCGCCAGCGTGCCCGCGACATGGCCGGGCCTGCGGAACAGCCGCGCGTAGAGCTCGATACCGGCCTGGTCGAGCTGCGAGCCGGTGTCGCGCAGCAGCTTGGCCACTGTGGCGCGATCAGCCGCGCGCCATGCCACCATCCAGGGCACGAAGGGCAGCCCCACCAGAAAGCGCGCGATGGGTGAAAACACCTGGCCCGCGAAGCCTGTCAGCGGCAGCAGCGCGCCGTTCAGCGCGATGATCCGGCGCGGCGCCATGCCGTCCAGCGCCATGCGCGCGGCGATGGCCGCACCGGCGGAATGGCCAATGATGATGTCGGGCGAGAAGTGTTCGGCGGCCAGCAACGCGGCGATGTCCTGCGCCATGCCATTGATGCCCATGCGCGACTGCGCCGGCGTTCCGGTAAAGCCATGGCCTGGCAGGTCCAGCGCCAACACATCATGCGTCATCGCCAGTTGCGGCAACACATCGCGCCAGGAATGCGTGGCGGCACCCGTGCCATGCAGCAGCAGCACGCGCGGGCCATGGCCATGGCGCTGGACATGCCAGTCGAAACCGGCGGCACGGATGAAGCGGCTATGCGCCGCATTCGGCCAGCCTTGGCCATCCCAGTTCCAGAGCGGCTCGTTGGTCATGCCGCCTCCAGCCGTTGCACGGCCGCACCCACGGCGCGCGACATGCGCTGCGCATCGGCAGCTGGCATCGGCAGATAGACCGCGCCCGCGGCATCGGCGAGCGCGCGGGCGGCCGGTTGCGGGCGTGGCGCGGTGTCGAGCAGGATGGCACTGACGCCGGCCAGGCGCAGGGCGCGTGCGGCTTCCATCGCGTCCTGCTGCGCGCGGGCGGCACCGGGCGTGCCGTCGCGTGCGATATTGGCGCGGCCATCGGTCATGATGACGACCAGCGCGGCGCGGCCGGCGCGTTCTTCCGCGCGCGCCAGTTCCAGCGCGGCGTCGAGACCCGAGGCGAGTGGTGTGGGGCCACCCCCAGGCAGTGCCGCGAGGCTGCGCTTGGCCCGGGCGAGTGCGTGCGTGGGCGGCAGCAGCACCTCCGCAGCCTGACCACGAAACGCCACCAGCGCCACGCGATCACGCCGCACATAGCAATCGGCCAGCAGCAATTCGACGGCGCCTTTCGCTTCGGCCAGGCGGTGCAGCGCGGAGGAGCCGGAGGCATCGACGGCGAAGATGCTGGTGGTCTCGTTGCGGCGCTTGAATTGCCGGATGCGGAAATCTTCGCGGCGGATGGCGATGCGCGCATGCGGCGGGCGCTTGCGCAGGGCCTGCCACGGAGCGGCAGCGCGCAAGGTGTCCAGCACGGCCAGGCGGTTGTTGCCGCGCGGTTCGCCGGCGCGTGCGCCCATGGGGCGGCCGGTCTGCGCGTGCTGTCGCGCGGCACCGGCGCGACCGCCGCCAGCGCGCGAGGAGAGCGCCTTCAACTGTGCTTCGTCCAGCAGATGCGCGGGCAGATTCGCGGCGGCCGCGGCCAGCAGCAATTCCTGCAATTGGTCGGGGGAGGGCGGTGGCGGCGTTTCGTCGGTGTCGGGGTTGTCTTCAGGCGGCGGCGGTGGTGGTGGCGATTCGTCCTGCTCGGCGGCGGGGTTGCGCGTGGCGCGCGGCGCCAGCACCAGCGTGGCGGCCAGTGCGGCGTCGTCATCGGCCACCACGCGGCGGCCGGCGATCGCGGCGGCGGCGCGCGCGGCGCGGATGGCGAACAGGGTGGCACGCGGTGATGCCACGCCCAGCGCGGCGGCGGCGGCGACCAGCGCCTCCAGCATCTCCATCGGCATGGTCACGCGCGGCAGCAGGGCGCGGGCTTCCGACAGGTCAATGGGTTCGGGCGCGGTTTCGGGCGTGAGGCGGAAGGCGAGCCGCTCCAGCAATGCGGCCGGCGGGCGTTCCTCGGGTTCGATGCCTTCGTCCAGCAGCACCAGCGCGAAGCGCGTGGGTGCGGTCAGGCGCAGGCCTTCGCGCTCGACGGTGATGTCCTGCTGATCCATCGCGGCGGTGATGCGCGCGGCGGTGCTGGGCGCCATGCGTTCGGCCATCGCGACCAGCAGCACGCCCTGGTCGACCGCGGCCAGCACACCATGCTCCGCCACGGGCTTGCCCAGAGACAAGGTGGCGGTCAGGTCCAACCCGCCCAACAGGCGGTTATCGGGCAGGTCCGGCGGGATGCGGCGCCAAGGTGCTGCATCGGGCAGCATCGTGCGCAGCGCTGCCAGCCAAGCATCGCGCGCCGGGCCGAAGGGCGCGCGCAATGCGACCCCCCCCAGCCCCACCGGGTCCAGCGCCAGCAGATGTGCTGCGTCCGGCGTCATCCCGGCAGCGTTTCGGCGAGCGCCCTCTCCACACGGCTGGAGGAGGAGGCGTCATCCAGCGGATTGCGCCGCAGGCGGTGGCGGAGCGACGGCAGCGCGATGCGGCGCAGCTGGTCGCGGCTGACCACGCGCTTGCCGTCCAAAGCGGCCAGCGCGCGGGCGGTGCGCAGCAGCGTCAATTCGCCGCGCAGCCCATCCGTGCCGAGCGCCATGCAAAGGCGCGAGGCATCCTCCAGCACGGCATCGGGCACCTTCACGCGGGGCAGCAGCGCGCGGGCCTTTAACAAGGCGGCGCGCTGGCGTTCCTCGGCCTTGTGGTGGCGGCGCAGGAAGGCGTGCGGGTCGCGCTCATAGCTGTCGCGGCGCTTCACCACGGCGATGCGCGTGGGCAGGTCATCGGGCGTGCGGACATCGACCGCGAGGCCGAAGCGGTCGAGCAATTGCGGGCGCAATTCGCCCTCCTCCGGGTTGCCGGAACCGACCAGCACGAAGCGGGCGGGGTGCCGCAAGGAGATGCCCTCGCGCTCGACGACATTTTCGCCGGAGGCTGCGACATCGAGCAGCAGATCGACCAGGTGATCCTCCAGCAGGTTCACTTCGTCGATGTAGAGAAAGCCGCGATGGGCGCGCGCCAGCAGGCCCGGTTCGAAAGCCTTCTCGCCACGCGTCAGCGCGCGTTCGAGGTCCAGCGCGCCGACGACGCGATCCTCCGAGGCGCCGAGCGGCAGATCGACCACCGGCACGCGCGCCACGGCAATCTGTTCGGGCGGGGTGCTGGGTGTGGGTTCGGCATTGTATGGGTCGCCGAGCACCACATGCATGTCCGGCAGCAATTGCGCCAGCGCGCGCACCGCGGTGGATTTTCCGGTGCCACGATCGCCCAGCGCCAGCACGCCGCCGATCATCGGATCGACCGCGCAGAGCAGCAACGCCAGCTTCAATTCTTCCTGGCCGACGATGGCCGTGAAGGGGAAGACCGGCTTGCGCGTGGCCGTGCGCGATTCCTTCTGCGCGGCCAGCATCCCATCCATCGTCAGGCCGCCCTCTCCAGCCGCAGCGCGGTCCAGATGGAGGAGAGCGCTGCGAGCAGCGTCTCGATATCGGCCTCCGAATGCAGCGGCGAGGGCGTGAAGCGCAGGCGCTCCGTGCCGACCGGCACCGTCGGGTAGTTGATGGGCTGCACATAGATGCCGTGCTCATCCAGCAACGTATCGCTGATCTGCTTGCACAGCACCGCATCGCACACCATCACGGGCACGATGTGCGATGGGTTCATCAGGTGCGGAATGCCCAAGCCATCCAGCCCCGCGCGCAGCTGCGAGACGCGCAGATGCATCATCGCGCGCTCATCATCGGATTGCTTCAGATGCTGGATCGCGGCGCGGGCGCCGGCCGCCACGGCAGGCGGCAGCGCGGTCGAGAAGATGAAGCCCGAGGCGAAGCTGCGGACGAAATCGACCAGCGTGGCGGAGCCGGTGATATAGCCGCCGATCACGCCGAACGCCTTGGCCAGCGTGCCCTCGATCACGTCGATGCGGTGCTGCAGATGGTCGCGTTCCGACACACCACCGCCGCGCGGGCCATACAGGCCCACGGCGTGCACTTCATCGAGGTAGGTGATGGCGTTGAATTCATCGGCCAGGTCGCAGATGGCTTCGATGGGTGCCACATCGCCATCCATCGAATAGACGCTTTCGAAGGCGATGAGCTTGGGCGTCTCCGGCGGCAATTCGGCCAGCTTGGCGCGCAGGTCTTCCACGCTGTTGTGCTCGAACACCACGCAGCGCGCGCGGGAATGGCGGATGCCCTCGATCATCGAGGCGTGGTTCAGCGCATCCGACAGCACGACGCAGCCTGGCATCTGGGCGGCCAGTGTCGACAGCGTCGCCATGTTCGACATGTAGCCGCTGTTGAACAGCAGTGCTGCTTCCTTGCCGTGCAGGTCGGCCAGTTCGCGTTCCAGCGCGATATGGTCGGTGTTGGTGCCGCCGATATTGCGGGTGCCGCCGGCGCCCGCGCCGGTGCGGTCCAGCGCCTCATGCATGGCCTTCAGCACCTTCGGGTGCTGGCCCATGCCGAGATAGTCATTGCTGCACCAGACGGTGACGGGCGGCTTATTGGCGCGGCCGTGATTCGTCGCCCGCGGGAAATTCCCGCGATGGCGCTCGAGTTCCGCGAAGACGCGATAACGCCCTTCCTGCCGCAGGCCATCCAGCTTCGACTGGAAGAAATCGGTGTAATTCATGGTGACTCCATTCCCTTTGCGGGAGTTGGGGCGCGGCGAGACCACGTCCAGAGGGCTTCGGACCGAATAGGCAGGACGAGGAACAAATGTTCTAGCACGGACAAGGCGGCAAGGGTGCCGAGCATGCACAGTGCGGTGGCCTCAAATGCGCTGGTGGTGCTGGCCGCAGCGCGGTCAAACAACCACCAGGTGAAACTGGCCCAGAATGCCAGCGAGATCGGAAAAAAAGCGTTCATGCGGCGGCGGCGGAAATAGCTCGGCAGATGCGCCAGATGCCCCGGCAGCATTGCGTCACCGAAATTACGCGCGCCCATGAAGAGGTTGATCTTGGTGGAGAGGCGCGCCGTGTACAGCACGCCCCAGCTCCAGAGCGCCATCTGGTTCGGCGCGTGCCAGCTGATCAGCAGGATCGCGGCCGTCAGCACCAGCAACGCCACCTCATGGTGCAGAATGGCGCGAACGGCGGCGGTGAAGCGCGCCCAGCCATGCGTGCCGGCGGGGAGCGGCGCATTGTCCACGCCCATCACCTGGCCGGTGAGGAAACCCATCTCCGCCCAGGCCCAGATCAGGATGGCGCAGAGGAAGCCGTGATAAGGCCCGCCTGCGCCGACATCGTTGACCGTGATCAGCAGTGTCAACAAGGCGCCGCCCAGCACCGCGGATGCCCCCATCATGCTCCAGCCATGCGTTTCCGGATGGAGCTGATTGAGGAAGTAAACGACGCCCGTGCCTGCCCACCATACGAAGATGGTGAACAGCACCGGCAGCGTCCATATGGGCAGCGCGTCCATGAGTGCTACCAGGCCGGCGCCATGCGCACATCGGCCGGCGGGGCTTCCTTGTTCGCGCGCAGCATGAACAACCGCCCGAAGGTCGCGGCCGCCGAGATGGTGAGCGCTGCGCCCTTGATGCGGCCCATCAAGCCACCCTGCGCGCGCGCGCGGCCCTGAGCCTCGGTGATTTCCAGCAGCTTCTGCAAGCCGCGCAGGAAGGCCGGGTTGTCGATGTCCAGCGTGACCGGGAAGACCTGCTTGCAGATATCCGTCGTGATGCGGAAGACGCGCATGTCATAATCGGTTGGTGACATGCGCAGCGCGTCATGGAAGGCCGGCCGCGCATGGTCGCGCACGAACATGGTGGCGAAGACGGCCAGCTGGAAGAAGCGGATCCACAACCGGTTGGTCCCCTGGGTCAGCTTGGGGTTCGCGCGCATCAGCAGCGCAAACGCTTCGCCGTGGCGGAACTCGTCGTTGCACCACTTTTCGAACCACAGGAAGATCGGGTGGAAGCGAAGTTCCGGGTGCTTTTCCAGCTGCCGGAAGATCGCGATGTAGCGCGCGTAGCCGATCTTCTCCGACAGGTAGGTCGCGTAGAAGATGAACTTCGGCGTGAAGTAGTGGTACTTCTTCGCCTTGGTCAGGAAGCCCAGATCCACGCCGACGCCGATATCCTTCAGGCTGTCATTGATGAAGCCCGCATGGCGGCTTTCATCGCGCGCCATGAAGCCGAACAGGTCCTTCATGTCGGGGTTGTTCACGCGCTTGCGGATTTCCGCGTAGAGCACGCAGCCCGAGAATTCGGAGGTGACGGAGCTCACCAGAAACTCCACCAATTCCTTCTGCAAAGGCTCCGGCAGTGACTCCAGCTGGAACTTCTGGAATTCATCGGTGCGGATGAAATGGCCCTTGTTCGGGTCGCGGCGGAACTCGTCCATCAACGCATCCCATTCGGGCCGGATGGAGGAGACGTCGAGCGCGTCCATCGCCGCGAAATCCGTTGTGTAGAAGCGCGGCGAGAGCACCGTCTCGGTGGTCGCCATGCGCGTGGCGTCGTTCAGGTCGCGCGTGTTGGGAGTGACTGCGTTCATGCCGCATACTCCTTCGGCTCGAAACCGCAGTGGTAGAGTTCCGCGAGCTGCCAGATTGCCGACAGCTCCGTCCAATGGCGCGCGAAGAAGCCCGCGCGAATGACGGTGGCGGTGGTGCGGTAGCTGCGCATCTCGCCCCAGGCCAGGTGGTCCGGTGCGTTGTGCACGATTACCTGATCGCCCGGGCGAAGCACGACGCCCTCGGGGATGGCGTGGGCGTGCAGGCTGTCGAAGCTGTTCTCCAGTTCGACGGTGCAGGGCACCTCGAAGCTGCGCGGGGCGAATAATCCGCGGCGTGGTTCATTGCTCATCGCCGTCCTTCCTCTGCGTTGATCCAGCGGAGGAACACCCCCGCCTGCGTTGGGCCGAAAGCGCGGAGTTCCACGCTGCGACCAGTGGCCGTGTCCACCAGGGACATGCGACCATCCTGCCACGCGCTGAGTTGGAATGGCATTGAATCGACGTTAGCTCCGGCGCCCAGATCCCGGCGGATGACACGCACCATGGTGCGCACAAAGCCGCTTTCGTCGGGGTTCAGCGCGTCTACCAGCTCGCCGCCTGGGAATTTGCGTACGATCAGATTACCCGACGATTCCACTTCAAATTGCAAAACCATCATGATCCGCGGTGCGACCTGTGACGCGACAGTCGTGTCGCGCCACCAGGGCGCGGTGCCGACTGCCAGCACCGCGGCCAGGACAAGCCCCGCCACCATGACCAGGAAAGGCGTTGGCGTGTGATTCTGCGCTTGGGCCTCGGCCATGGTGGTGGTCCTCGTCAGGCGGCCACCGCCGCGCCGTGTGACGCGGTGGTGCCGGCATTGTTGGCGATGGGTTGCACGGCCGCGCCCGCATGCGCGGCGAGTGCGCGCGCCAGCACTTGCGCGGCACCGGCCTGAACCGGAATTGCGCGCAGCATCGGCTCGGGGCTGAACAGTTTCGGCACGCGGCAATGCGGCCACAGCGCCACCCAGGAGAGGCGGTGCGGGCGCATGATCTTCAGCACCAGATCCTCGGTGCCATCGGCGTGTTCGCGGCGCGCCAGGCTATCGACCACCGCGAAGGGAATGTTGATGGTCATCGGCAGCGCGATGCCAACGCGCAGCACGACCCGCTTGCTGGTCACGGTGTAGAGCGCGCTGCGGGCCGACAACCAGCCGACCAGCGCGAGCAGCCCGATCACCACCGCACCCATGACGAACAGCACTGACATGCCGAAGACGATGCCGCTGACCGGGTGGCCGGCGGCGATGCCCCAGGCCAGCTGCACCGCCAGCAAGCCCAGGAAATAGGCGGCAAATCCCTTCAGCCCCATCGCGCGCGATGCGAAGCCGCGCCATTCCGGCCTGCCCTGCCAGAGCAGCGTCTCGCCCTCCGGCAGGCGTTCCGGCAGCCCGGGCACGGCTTCGTAGTCGTGCTCCGGAATGTCGGGCGAGAGGTGGTGGTGGCGCGGCTCTTGGCTCACAGGATCGGCTCCGCGCGTTCTGGCTTGGCGTAGAGTTGGCCGGAGGCGAAATAGGCGCTGATCCGGTCCTCTTCGCGCAGCGTGATCATGTCCGAATAGGCGGTCATGGGGGCTGCTTCGAAATGGCGCGCGAGCAGCGTGCGCACCTTCACCTGGCGTGCATCTTCGTCGATGCGCGCGAGCGGCACCGGGATCAGGACGCGCTTGCCGCTGGGCAGTTCAGTCTCGATGTAGCGGGCCAGATATTCGCTGCGATCGACCCAGAGATCGACCACGGTGCCGACGCCGACGCCATCGGCATCCATCACCGTGTAGCCGCGCGGATCGGGGTCGTCCTCGGCGATATGGAAGCCCTTGGCGGAGGCCACCCGCAGCGGCTGGATGCTGGGCTGGTGGTCATCGGCCGTGGTGTGCGGCTTTTCCGCGCGCATCGGGTAGGCGGCGGGGCCGAGGCCGAGTTGCATCGGATCGCCCAGCGGCTCGATCGGCTCGCCGCCCTTGCGCATGGGCGCGACGGGCAGATCGCCCTGCGACTCGGGCTTGGGCGCCTGCACCGTGCTGCCATCCTTCAGGATGAAGGTCTTGGGCGGCGGCATGGCGGGGAAGCCTTCGCCGACAATGGCGCCGGTGCGTTCATTCACCAGCGGATAGCCCTCGCGCTTGTTCTCCCGGTGCAGCCAGAAGACGAGGGTGAAGAAGAAGGCCCAAAAGGCGTAGAGCAGGATCAACGTCAGGTCGAAATTGCCTGTGATGTTTCCGCTGAACAGGCTGGACATGGGAAGGCTCCAGGGCGTCAAGGTTGCGGGGAAGGCATCGCACCGCCAACGCTGTAGGTCCGCACGAGCGGGCCCACGGCGATGGCGGTGGCGAAGAGGAGAACGACCTCGATCATGAAGACCGCGGCATAGCCGGTGACCGGCGAAGCGAGCGCGACGCCGAAATACCCGGCGACGGAGAGATTCGTGATGATGTCACGCAGCGCGCCGCCAAGGCCGATCGCGATGCCCGCGGATGTGGCCTGCACCGCGCCCCAGATGCCGAGCGCGAGGCCCGCCTGGCCGGGGGGGGCGGCCTGCATGCAGGCGGTCATCGTTGCATGCGCGAAGAGGCCCGCGCCAAAGCCGATGATGATGGTGCAGAAGGCCAGCACCAGCGTGGATTCGGCCGGTGCCGCGAGGGTGATGCCGCAGAAGGCGAAGCCACCGATGACCGCGCCGAAGCCGGTGATGCGGTGCGGGTCACCGCCGGCTGCCAGCCGCCGCGCGGCCAGGATAAAGCCCGCGATGCCGCCGCCGGCCAGCAGCGACGTGAGCAATGTCGTGGCCGCGACCGACATGCCGAAAACCTGGCCGCCATAGGCTTCGAGCAGCACATCCTGCATCGCGAAACCGGCGCCGCCGAGCGCGGTTGCGGTGAGTTGGCGCACCCACGGGCCGGTGCGCTTCAGCGCGCGCCAGGCTTCGGTGAGGTTTTCGGCCTCGGGGTAGAGGCCGAACAATTCGCGGCCGCGTGCTTCCTGTTTCCAGATGGCGATGGTGGTCAGCAGCATGCACACCAGCGCCGTGCCCTGCACCGCCATGATGAGCTTCACCTGGTGGAACGGGCTGAGGATCGCGCCATAGATCAGCGAGCCGAAGAACATCCCGAGCAGCAGCATCACCGCCAGGAACGCCACGACCTGCGGCTGCTTTTCCGGCGGCGTCAGGTCGGTCACGAGGGCAAGGCCCGCCGTTTGCACGGTGTGCAGTCCGATGCCCACCACCAGGAACGCAATGCCCGCTGAAACCGGCCCAGCCCATGCCGGCCCGGTGCTGTCACCCGACAGGATGATCAGCGCAAACGGCATGATGGAGAGGCCGCAGAACATCACCATCTGCCCCTTCCAGATATACGGGAAGCGGCGCCAGCCGAGCGCGGATTGGTGCTTGTCCGACCGAAACCCGATGAGCGCGCGGAACGGCGCGAAGACCACCGGCAAGGCCAGCATCAGCGCGACGATCCAGGCCGCCAGATGCAGCTCCACGATCATCACGCGGTTGAGGGTGCCAACGATCAGCACCGTGCACAGACCCACCGACACCTGGAACAGCGACAGGCGCACCAGGCGCGACATCGGCAGGTTCGCGCTGCCGGCATC
>JAIXVH010000041.1 GCA_027483125.1 Acetobacteraceae bacterium
CCAGGAGGGCCCTTCATGCCGCACACCATCGCCCTGGTGGATGACGACCGCAACATCCTGACCAGCCTGTCCATGACACTGGAGCAGGAGGGCTTCACCGTCCGCACCTACACCGATGGCGAAAGCGCGCTGCAGGGCCTGATGGCCAAGCCCGCGGACCTCGCGGTGCTCGACATCAAGATGCCGCGCATGGACGGCATGGAGCTTCTGCAACGCCTGCGCGCGCGCAGCGCCATGCCGGTGATCTTCCTGACCTCCAAGGATGAGGAGGTGGATGAGCTGATGGGCCTGCGCCTGGGCGCCGATGACTACATCACCAAGCCCTTCAGCCAGCGCCTGGTGCTGGAGCGCATCCGCGCCCTGCTGCGCCGCCAGGAAAGCGTGCGGCAGGAGGCGAGCGGCAATGTCGCGGGCGGGCTGCTGGTGCGCGGCGAACTGACGCTGGACGAGACCAAGCACACCTGCCTGTGGAAGGGCAAACCCATCCAGCTGACGGTCACTGAATTCCTGCTGGTGAAGGCGCTGGCGCTGCGCCCGGGCATCGTGAAGAACCGCGACCAGCTGATCGACGCGGCGTACGGCGAGAACATCTATGTGGACGACCGCACCGTGGACAGCCACGTCAAGCGCGTGCGCAAGAAGTTCCGCGATGCCGATGACGACTTCCAGCAGATCGAGACGCTCTACGGCATCGGTTATCGCTACAAGGAAAGCTGACATGGAACGCCGCATCATGCTGGGCGCGCTGCTGGCCACGCCGGCGCTGGCGCAGCAGCACCAGCATCATGCGCCGGCGCTGCGGCCGCAGCCGCCCTCGGCGCATCCCTTCGCCAATGTGTTCCAGGGCGGCGCGCCGCACCACATCACGCCCGCGCAGGAAGCGCAGCGCGTCGTGGCCAGCAATGCGCCGCAAGGCCCGCGCGGCCGCTGGGTCAGCCGCACGGACATGCCGATCCCGCGCAGCGAAATGGCCTGGGCCTGCGAATGGAATGGCCGCATGCATGTGGTGGGCGGCTATGGCGAGGGCCAGTTCAACCGCGCCTATCACACGGTGTACGACCCTGCCTCCAACCGCTGGTATGATGCGGCGCCGCTGCCGCGCGGCGCCAATCATGTGGCAGTGGTCGCGCATGCCGGGCGGGTCTACGCGCTGGGCGGTTTCATCGAGCAGAATCGCCGCTGCGATGACCTGGCCTTCATCTATGAGGTGGCCGAGGATCGCTGGCGCGAAATCGCCCGCCTGCCGCGCCCGCGCGGTGCCGCGGCGGCGGTGGAACTGGCCGGCAAGATCCACCTGATCGGCGGCGCGACAGACCCCGCCGATGAACGCGCCAGCATCGCCTGGCACGAAGTCTACGACCCCGCGACCGACCGCTGGGAGCGCCGCCGCCCGATGCCCTTCGCGCGCGACCATGTCGGCTGTGTGGCGCATAATGGCCTGATCCATCTGGTGGGCGGGCGCTCCAACACCTTCCAGTTCAACTCGGCCGACCATCACGTCTGGCTGCCGGACCGCGATTTCTGGGAAGAACGCGCGCCCATGCCCACCGCGCGCAGCGGCCATGGCATGGTGGTCTATCGCGGCCGGCTGTTCTGCATGGGTGGCGAGGGCGGCATCATCGAGCGCGGCCAGGCGCGCGATGCCAAGGTCTTCGGCCAGATGGAAAGCTATGACCCCGCGACCAACAGCTGGCAGCAGCACGCGCCCATGCCCACGCCGCGCCATGCGGTGGCGGCGGTGACGATCGGCGACTGGATCTATGTCGCCGGTGGTGGCGCGATCCTCGGCGGCGCCGTGCAATCCGCGCTGCACGAGGCCTTCACACTCGGGTAGCGCCTACCCGAGTTCCTTCAAGGTGCGCTTGGCGATCGCCATCATGTGCACCTCAGTCGGCCCCTCATAGACGCGCATCAGGCGCACCTGCTGCGCGAAGAGCTGCAAGGGCAGTTCCTTGGTCACACCCATCGCGCCATGCGTCTGCATCGCGCGGTCCACGATCTCGGTGGCCATTTCGGTGCCGTAGACCTTGATCATGCTGGCCACGTCCTTGACGTTCTCGCCACGGTCAAGGCGCGCTGCGGCATCCTGCACCATCAGCCGGCAGGCGTGGATCTTCATGGTGGCGTCCGCGATCCACCACTGGATCGCCTGGCGGTCGGCCAGGGGCACGCCGAAGGTCACGCGCTGCTTGGCGTGGCTGCACATCATCTCCAGCGCGCGGCGCGAGATGCCGATGCAGCGCGCGCCCATCTGCAACCGCCGCACATTCAGCCGCAGCTGCATGGGCGCATAGCCGGCGCCAAGACCACCCAGCACATTCTTCGCAGGCACGCGGCAATCCTCGAAGACCAGTTCATAGGTCTTGCGGCCGCCGATCATCGCGATCTCGCGCTCGATGATGAAGCCGGGCGTGCCGCGCTCCACGATGAAGGCGGTGACACCCTGCTCGCGCTTGCCCGGGGAGGTGCGCGCCATCAGGATGATGAAGTCCGACGCCGGCACGTTGGAGACCCAGATCTTCCGGCCATTGATCACCCAGTCATCGCCATCCAGCACGGCCTTGGTGATCATGCCCGAGGGGTCGCCACCGGCGATCGGCTCGCTGATCGCGATGCAGGATTTCATCTGCCCCGCGGCATAGGGTGCCAGGTATTTCGCGCGCTGCTCGTCATTCGCCACCGCCATCAGCATGTGCAGGTTCGGGCTGTCGGGCGGGATGATGAAGGGGGTGATGGTGCGCGCCAGCTCCTCCTCCACGCCGGTCAGGGCCACGGCCGGCAGGTTGGCGCCGCCATATTCCTCCGGCGATTCCAACGCCCACAGGCCGAGGTCACGGCATTTGGCGTGCAGCGGGGCCAGCTCTTCCTCGGTCAGCGCGTATTTGCCGCCCTGGGATTCGCGCTTCAGCACGGCGGCTTCCAGCGGCAGCAATTCGCGATCGACGAATTTCGCCACCAGCCCCTGCACCATGCGGTGTTCTTCGGTCTGCGTCGTGTCCAGCATTGCCTTATCCTCGTTCGTTTTTCTGGGCCGATTCACCTGATGCAAGCATCATGAAC
>JAIXVH010000129.1 GCA_027483125.1 Acetobacteraceae bacterium
ACAAATACTTGGAATAAAAACTAATTAATCGGCATTTGATGGAAATTAGATGTCTTCGGAGGGCGTGGGTTGGTTGAGCAGTTCTGCCATGGCCTCGACGCACATGTAGCGGTGCTGGAACGAATACAAGCGCGAAGCCTTCGCACTGTGCAACGCCATGCTCGAAGACCTGTGCGAACGCGTGACCTCACTGCGGTTACGCCTGGAACTGCGCGCCAACCAGCCACCGCCGACCCCTGAGCCGGTGCGCTTCATGCAAATGAGCCATCCCGCGCCGGAGGGCATGGCGCCGGATGCCAGCCAGCCCCTGGACGCGCCACCCGGCCCAAGTCGGGCGCAATCGGTCGACCCTGCCGACCCTTCGACCTGGAGCGATACGCCCCGCAACACCCCCTGCCCCTGTGGCATCGGGAAGAGGCAGAAGCACTGTCATGGTCGCAGCTGAGGCCGGCATCGGCGCAAGGAGTCGCCAATAGGACATCCGTGGCCACGGCTGGTTGTCCGCTTACCGCACCAATGCCGTCGAGAGCGCCGGGAACAGCGCGATCACGACCAGGGCCGCCCCCATCACGAGCACGAAGGGAATCGCACCCGCGAAGATGGTTTCGATGCTGACCTTGGGATCGGCCAATGTCGCCTTCACCGTAAAGACGGAGATGCCGAAGGGTGGCGTGAGCAACCCCATCTCCACCGCGATGATGGTGACGATGCCGAAGTGGATCAGGTCAAACCCCATCGCTTGCGCGATCGGCGCGCCGATCGGCACCATGATCAGCAGGATCGACGTGCTGTCGAGAATCATGCCCATCAGCAGGATCACGATGACGAAGGCAATCAGGAAGCCATAGGGGCCAAGTCCCAGATGCTCCACGAAATCGCCGATGGCATTGGGCACGCCGGCCATTGATAACATGCGCGAATACAGGCCGGCCGCGATCAGCAGGAACAGGATGGCGGCCGATACCAGGCCTGTTTCACGCAATACGCGCCAGAATTTCGCGGCATCGAGCCTGCGGCGCACAAGAGCGATGAGAAGCGCCCCCGCCGCCCCCACGGCGCCGGCTTCAGTCGGCGTGAAGAAGCCCGTGTAGAGCCCGCCCAGGATCAGCACGACCAGCGAGAAGATGGGCACCGACTTGCCAAGCATTTCCGCCGCCCCCATGAGCGGCTCATCGCGCATGGCAGGGCTTTCGGTGTGGTCCATGATGCGGCCAGGCGCGAAGCTGGCGTAACACCAGATCATCACCACGAAGCCCAGGGCGATGATGATGCCCGGAATGACACCCGCGACGAACATCGCGCCGATCGAGACCTCGGCCAGCACGCCATAGACGATCATGAGCAGTGAGGGCGGGATCAGCATGCCCAGGATGCTGCTGCCCGCCACGGTGCCTGCCGCAAAGCGCATGGAATAGCCATGGCGCACCATCTCCGGCACCGCCACCTTGGTGAAGACAGCCGCCGATGCGATGGACACACCTGTCACCGCCGCGAACACCGCATTGGCGCCGACAGTCGCGATGCCAAGCCCGCCCTTCACCCGCCTGAGCAGATTCTGCGCGACATCGAAGGTGTCCTTGCCGACATCCGATATGCTGACCAGAAGGCCCATCAGCACGAACAGCGGTATCGTGGCGAACAGATAGTCCTGGATGCCGGAATAGGTGGCCAGCGCGGTGAACCGAAAGGCCAGATCCGGATTCTCGCGGATCAACCAGACACCAATGGCGCCGGTGGAGATCAAGGTGATGCCGATCGGCAACCCGACAATGATGAGCGCCACCATCACGCCGATCAGCGTAAAGCCCAAGGTCACGTCATCCATGGCGGGACACCAAGCGCCGAACTTCGTGGAGGAACAGGGCGAGATAGGCCACGCAACCCGCGGCCCCGCCCAGCACGATCAGCGCACGGAACGGCCAGGTCGGCACCGTGAACAGCCCTTGTACGCCAAAGAATTCCCGCAGTTGGACGGAATTCCACATGCCCGGCCAGGCAGCCTGGGCGACAAACCACATCACGGCAGCGCCCAGCAGATAGAACAGCGCTTCGATCATCCGCCCTGCGAACGGAGCGTGCTTCAGGATGCGCTCGATGAGAAAATCGGCGCGCGTCATGCGCCGATGGTAGATCGTCGATCCGATCTGCAGGAACACGATGCCCACCACCGAATGCGCCGCGATCTCCGCCACGCCGGTGATCGGCGCGTTCAGGAAGGAACGACCGATCACATCGGCACAGATCAGCAGCATCAGCCCGAAGGTCCAGATGGTGCCGATGGCGGCAAGGCCATCGAGGATCATGCGCACAGGATCGAAAGGCTGCGGTGTGGCAGCGGCGTCAAGCGCCGCCATGTTGATGTCGTCGGCCATGGCGGCGCTGTCCTTGCGGCTAGGCTGTCAATTCGCGATCCCAGTTGCGGCCTGGGGTGATTCCCGCTGCGCGGATCGCGGCGAAATAGGCATTCAACACATCGCGCGACGCCGGGCCCGAACTGTCGGCCCAGGTGCGCGCCAGGTTGGGCAGCCCCCGGATCCAGCGATCGCGCTCGGCAGCGGCGAGAGTGGTGATCACAGCGCCCTGTCGCGCCATCTCCGCCTCGGCGCTGGCGATGCGACCCGACACGTCGGCAATGTGCTGCCGGGTGGCTTCTCGGCCGGCATGCACGCAGGCCCGGCGCATGACCTCCGGCCAGCGCTCGAACCGCTGGCGGTTGGCGGCAATACCGCCCACATACATCGCGCCCACGTCGCACTTGGTGATAAAGCGCGCCACTTCATGCACGCGTGTGGGCAGGATGCCGACGAAGAAGGACAGCGCGCCTTCCGACACGCCTGTCTGGATGTCGGTGTAGTAGGTGGTCAGGGCGCCATCGACCGGCGTCGCGCCGGTGCCCTGCAGCCAGTTGGCACTGGTGCCGGGCGCCGAGATCTTGCGGTTGCGCAGATCATCCAGCGTGCGGACCGGGAAGTTCGACCAGATGTGGTAGGTGTCCGTGATGTAGGAGCTGAGCGGAACCATGTTCAGCCCGTTCCAGTTCTGCCGCAGCGCCGGAATGGTCTCGTTCATCCGGTCGAAGGCATTGGCGATGACGCCGTGGTCGCCGGTCGCGAAGGGCGTGAAATAGGTCACGTTCTGCAACGGCATGGTGCTGCCTTCCCACAGCGTGCCGACGTAGCCGATATCGGTGATATTGTCGCGCACCGCCTCCATCGTGTCCTGGAATCGATAGAGCGTGCCGCCATAGGATTCGCGCCAATTCACGCGATGGGTGTTGCCATTGTCCCGCAGGAACTTGTCGACCTCCGGCTGGAAGACGTTCTTCATCATCGTTACCCAGAAATTCGCCACCGGGTGCGATGAGGCGATGGTGATGTTGAGCGCCGATTGCGCCTGCGCATGATACGCGACGAGCGGCAGTGCGGTGGCGCCTGCGAGCAGGCTGCGGCGTGCAGTGGTCATCCTGGATCTCCCTGTCTTCGCGCCTTGCCGGCGCTGCTACGCGAAACGTTACGCGATTGTGCCGAGCGCGCGAAGGATGCGTTCGGGCGTGAAAGGTTGTTCATGGACGCGCGCGCCCAGCGGCCGCAGCGCATCGTTGATGGCGTTCATGATCGCGCCTGGCGCGCCGGCGGTCCCGGCCTCACCCGCGCCCTTGGCGCCCAGGAGTGATTCGCGCGTCGGCGTCTCGACATGGCCCACATGCATCTCGGGCATCTCGGCGGACATCGGCACGAGATAATCGGCGAGCGTCGTGGTCAGCAGGTTGCCCTGCGCGTCGTAGATGCAGTGCTCGTACAGCGCACCGCCGATGCCCTGCACGATGCCGCCGCGCACCTGCTCATCGACCAGCATCGGGTTCACGATGCGGCCGCAATCCTCGACGCACCAATGCTCCAGCAGCTTCACCATGCCGGTGGCGGGGTCCACCTCGACCCAGCTGGCCTGGATGCCGTTGGTGAAGGCGAAGGGGTATTCCTTGGTGATGAAGTGGCGCGTCTGAACCAGTTCGCGCTGCAATTCGCGCGGCAGCGTGTCGCCGCGGAAATACACGATGCGGCCGAGCTCGTGCAGCGTCATCCGCTCCGCGCCGCCGGCCTTGTCGACGATGCGGCCGAGCACGATGTCGAGGCTGTCGGGTGCGGCCTGGAGCATGGCACCGGCCACGTCCAGCAGCTGCTGCTTCAGCGCGATGGCCGATTGCAGCGCAGCCTCGCCGCCGATGCCGGCACCACGGCAGGCCCAGGTGCCGCCGCCATAGGGCGTGGTCTGGGTGTCACCGGTGATGATCTTCACGCGCTCGACGGCAACGCCCACGCCATGCGCCACGATCTGCGCCAGGATGGCCTCGGTGCCCTGCCCCTGCTCCGTCACGCCCGAGGATGCGACGATCGAACCATCAGGGTCCATGCGGACCGTGCAGCCATCCTGCGCGGAAATGCGCGCGCCGCCGATGCCATACATGAAGGGCGAGGGATTTGTCAGTTCGATAAACGCCGCGATGCCCAGTCCGCGATAGACGCCGCGCGAGCGTGCTTCCGCCTGGTCTGCGCGGATGCGCGCGACGGGCACCATCTGCAGCAGCTTGTCGAGCGAGGCGTGGTGCGAGAGCCCCTCGAAGCGCATCCCCGCCGGCGAGGTGTAGGGGTAGGCGTCATCGCGGATCAGGTTGCGGCGGCGGATCTCGATCGGGTCCATGCCCAGGGCCTCGGCCGCCAGGTCCATGAGCCCCTCGGTCACCGCGGTCGCGATGGGGTGGCCCACGGCGCGATACTGGCAGGTGGGCGCCTTGTTCTGCAGCACGACGGTGGTGGTGCAGCGGTAGTTCCTGAAGTCGTAAGGCCCGCCGCAGAGATTGACCACCTGGTTGCCCTCGATGGCGCTGGTGCGCGGATAGACCGAGTAAGGCCCGATGCCCGTCAGGTCATCGACATCGAAGGCCAGCACGCGGCCTTCGGCATCCACCGCCAAGCGCCCGTGGATGCGGTGGTCGCGGGCATGGATGTCACTGGCGAAGGCCTCGAACCGATCGGCGATGAACTTCACCGGCCGGCCCATGATGCGCGCCATGGCGGCCACCGCCACTTCGTCAGGATAGACATGCACCTTGATGCCGAAGCTGCCGCCGACATCCTTGCAGATCACTCGCACATCACCTTCGGCCATGCGCAGCTGCTTGGCGAAGACGCCCTGCATCATGTGCGGCGCCTGGGTGGAATGATGCACGGTCAGCGTGCCGTCGGCGCGGTTGTAGTCGGCGATGATGGAGCGCGGCTCCAGCGTGACGCCGGTGTGCCGGCCGGTGACGAAGCGAGCCTCGACCACCTTGTGCGCCGCGGCGAAGGCGGCGGCGACATCGCCGGTCTCCGCGGTGCGGGTGAAGACCAGGTTGTCGCCGAGCTCGGGGTGGATCACCACCGCGCCAGGGGCCAGCGCGCTCTCCATGTCGGTCTGCGCGGGCAGGGGTTCGAATGTGACCGCCAGCGCGGCCACGCCGTCCTCGGCCGCGGCGCGCGTCTCGGCCAGCACGGCCACGATAGGCTCACCCTGCCAGGTGGCCCGGTGCAGCGGCAGTGGGTACTGCGGCGCGGACTTCATGCCCTTCAGATGATCCAGCGTCGCGACCCAGGGGTCGCATACCTTGGCGATATCGGCCCCGGTGAAGACGCGCACCACGCCGGGCACAGCCATGGCAGCGGCAGTCTCGATGGCGCCGATACGCGCATGGGCGCAAGGGCTGCGCAGGAAGGCGGTGTGCAGCATGCGCGGCAGCACCACGTCATCGGTGTAGGTGGCACGGCCTTGCACCAACTTGGGCGCATTCGGGCGCGGCACCGAGCGGCCTATATAGGAGTTCGGCAGATCCTCGCGCGAGAGGCCGATGGAAGCGGGCGTGATCTGGTTCACCGGCGTGCCTCCAATGTCGCCTCGACCGCATCCACGATAGCCTGGTAGCCGGTGCAGCGGCAGTAATTGCCCGCGAGATGCTCGCGAATCTCGGCGCGCGTGGCGTCTTTTTGGTGGGCAAGGATATCGGCCGCAGTCATGATCATGCCAGGCGTGCAGAAGCCGCATTGGGCCGCATTGCGTGCCACGAAATTCGCCTGCAGATCGGCCACTTCACCGCTGTCCGACAGGCCTTCGATGGTGGTGACTTCTGCACCGTCGAGCGATGCGGCCAGCACCAGGCAGCCGCGTACGATCTCTCCATCGACCCGCACGGTACAGGCGCCGCAGACGCCATGCTCACAGCCGGCATGAGAGCCGGTCAGACCGAGATCGAGCCGCAGGAAATCGATCAGATGACGGCGTGGATCGACATGGCGCGAGACACGCTCGCCGTTCACGGTCAGGGTGATCATGCGGCCATCTCCGTGGGGCGCAGCCAGGCGTTCAGCACGCGCGCGGTCAGCACCCGGGCTAGGTGGCGTTTCATTTCCGACGGGCCGTGCAAGTCCTGCGGCGGATCAAGATCGGTGGTGAGCGCGGCCTGGGCTGCGGCGATGCTCTCGGCCGTCAGGGGTCGTCCCTCCAGTGCCCGGCATGCGGCACCAGCCAGTACAGGCCCCCTCCCCACGCCGAAATACACGAGGCGCGGCGCCACCACGCGGCCATCATGCACGCGCATCGCGGCGGCAAGGCCGGCCATGGCATAGTCGCCTGAACGACGCGCGACTTCGTCAATCGCGGCCAGGCTCGGCTGGATGGGGATTTCCACCGCGACGATGATCTCGCCCGGGGCCAGCGCGTTCTGCAGCAGGTCCGTGAAGAAGGCGCTGGCGGGAATGCGCCTTTCGCCCGCCGTCGAGGCCGCGACCACAACGGCATCCAGCGCCACCGCGCAGGCCGGTAATTCCGCCGCGGGATCCGCATAGGCCAGGCTGCCGCCGATGGTGCCGCGGTTGCGGATGGCCGGATGCGCGATGTGCGGCACCGCCTGCGCCAGCAACGGCGCATGCTGGCGCACCAGCAGGTCACGGCCGAGTTCCACATGACGCGTCAGCGCGCCGATCCGCAGCACCTGCCCCTGCAGGGTGATGCCGCGCAGCTCGGGAATGCGCGTGATGTCCAGGAGCATGCCAGGCTCGGAAAGGCGGAATGCCAGGGTGGCCAGCAAAGTCTGGCCGCCCGCCAGAATGGTCACCGATGGGCCATGCGCAGCAAATGCCGCCCAGACATCCGCCAGGCTGGTCGCACGATGATAGGTCATGGCTGGCCATTTCATGACACGCCCTCCGGTTTTTGTTGATCGAATGATCAACAGCCCCTCTTCCCTGTCAAGGCGAGCCGGTTTCTGATGCGGCCCGATGCATGGGGAGTGTGCGTGGTGAAGGCAAGCATCACGCGCCGCCGGTTGCACCCGACGGCGAGACGCGAAGAGATCATGGCCGCGGCCGTGGCGTATTTCGCCGAGGTCGGCTTTGGCGGCTCGACGCGTGAACTGGCGCAGCGGGCCGGCGTGACGCAGGCGCTTCTGTACAAGTATTTCGGCAGCAAGGCAGAGCTGCGGGAAGCGGTGTTCAAACGCGTCTATCTCGGCCGCATCGCACCTCATTGGCTCGCGGAGCTTCGCGACAGGTCCGTTCCGCTGCGCGTCCGCCTATGCCGATTCTATGGCGAGTACACGGCTGCGATCTTTACATATGAATGGATGCGCATCTTCATGTGGGCAGGGCTCGACGGCGACGCCCTGAACCGCCGCTACCTGGACCATCTATGCGACCTGCTGCTGGTGCCGGTCCAAGAGGAGGCGATCGCTGAAAGCAGGGGTCAGTGGCGACCAGCGATCGAGGATGTCTGGAACCTGCACGGCGGCATCGTCTATCTCGGCATCCGCCGTTTCATATATCGGCTGCCTGTGCCCACGGATGTCGGCCCGGTGATCGAGGCCGCGATCGAGCGCTTCCTCTCGCCCATGGCGGTCGGTGACGGGGTGTCGGCCTGACGTGACTGTGAGTCAGCATCCAAATGTACCCCCACACCAAACGTGATCTAATTTATTGATGTAGTTGGTGAATTCGGTAGATGGCGGGGGTCCCAATCGGCGCCGACTGGGGCCCTTCCCCAAACCAGATTTCTCTTTCTATATCAATTCATTGTGGTCATTTTGGGGTGGGGTCCCGTTTGGGTGCTGCTCCACACGGATCGGCCGCTGTGGCCAGGCTTTGGTCTGCGCCACCCCCACACGGGACTTCCCACGGCCGCGGCGGCCGCGAACAAGGAGTACCGGGTGATCGGCCAATTTCCCAGTGCCACGGTTCGGTAATGGCGGCATGCCGTCATCGACGTCTGCGTTCCTGCTGGAACGATCATGGGTTTTGCCGTGCGCCGCGGTTATCCCTTCCGCCGGCGGCGCTGCATTCCCGGGCGGGGTTGCCCCCGCCGCGCGCACAACCGAAGTTCGCCCGGGAGAACAACACCGATGACCAACGGAGCGACGGACACGGCTGGGATCCAAAGCATCGAGACCCGCCAGTCCTGGCACATTGCATGCGCCACGCTCGCCATGCTCTGCCTAGCCGCGGGCGCATCGATGACGGTCGTGATCGGCCTCGTTCCCATCTCGGAAACGCTGGGCTCTGGCCGTTCTCTGCCTTCGCTGGCCACTGCACTCGCCTATCTTGGAACAGGGTTGGGTGGGGTGCTGTGCGGCCTGCTCGCCGGCCGGTTCGGGCAGCGCGCAGTGGCCATCCTCGGCGCCGTCGCGATCTTCATGGGGCTGGCGATTGCGTCGCTGGCCGAGCCCTGGTCGCTGCTGGTGGGCATCGGCCTGGGGGTGGGGCTGTTCGGCAACGGGGCGCTGTTCCCGCCCATGCTCGCCTATGTCTCGCTCTGGTTCGACCGGCGCCGCGGTACGGCGCTGGCCCTGGTCTCGTCCGGCCAATATGTCGCGGGCTTCGTCTGGCCGTCCGTGTTCGAGCGGACGATCAGCGCGTTTGGCTGGCAGCTCACCATGTTGGTCTATGGCGTGGTGGCGTCAGCGATTGTCGTGGCCCTTGCCGCCTTGGTGCTTCGGCCACCGCCAGTGGCATTGGGAGGGATAGGCGGCATCCGCTCGGTGCCTGGCGCACAGGTTCTGGGGATGGCGCCCAACAAGGCGCTGGCCTTGCTGTCCGCCGCAAGCTTCCTGTGCTGCGTGCCGATGGCGATGCCGGCCGCGCATCTGGTCGCGTTCTGTGGCGATCTTGGCATCGCGACATCGCAAGGGGCGGTAATGCTGTCGGTGCTGCTGCTTGCGGCATTTCTGTCGCGCCAGTTCTGGGGCTGGCTGTCGGACCGGATCGGTGGGCTGTGGACCGTGCTGATGGGCGGCCTGGCCCAGACGCTGGGGATGATGGCCTTCCTGACCA
This sequence comes from Acetobacteraceae bacterium, assembly GCA_027483125.1. Classification (GTDB taxonomy): domain Bacteria; phylum Pseudomonadota; class Alphaproteobacteria; order Acetobacterales; family Acetobacteraceae; genus Rhodovarius. Next base: position 9,351 of record JAIXVH010000129.1, read on the forward strand.
CCCAGGACGAGGCGGGCCTTTTCTTCGTCGCGGCGGCCTATGGGCTGGGCTTCGCAGGGATCGTGCCGGCCTATGTGCTGGCCGTGCGTGAGTTGTTCCCAGCGGTGGAAGTGACGTGGCGCGTGCCGGCATTGCTCCTGTGCAGCCTGTCGGGCATGGCATTCGGCGCGTGGCTGGCGGGCGCGATCTACGACGGTGTGGGCTTCTACGCGGCTGCCTGGTGGGCGGGTATCGCGTTCAACCTGTTACAGATCGCTTTGGTGGGATCGCTGCTGGCGCGAGCGCGGCGCCTGTTGGCACCAAGGTAGAGCCTTAGCCTAGCGATGAGCGAAGTGAGAGGGCCGCGGCTGTCTTCTCCATGTTCATCAGGCGCTCGACCGCCTCAGGCGAGAGCGGCAGCGGCTTGCCGGCGGTGTCACCAACGCCCTCCCAGGCCACCACCGCGTGTCGGGCGAGCGCCTTGACCAGGAAGGCGAAGGCCAGGCCGCGGGCTATGTCGGGGTCGAGGTCCGCCTCCACGGCCCGCAGCGCGCCGAGGCGGCGCGCGGAGCCGGCCTGGGCTGCGGCCATGACGGCTGTGGTGACGAGACGGATTCCACGCGGACACCGCGCGGCAGGTGGAGCCAGTACGGCTCAGCCGGGAGGTCGAGGGTCAGCATGCAAGGTTCCTTTGCCAAAACGGACATACGCATCGCTCTGATCGAACCTGTTGGGTTGACGCGTGCGCCCCAATGCCGACGATGCAATTGGCGCGAATATTGAGAGGGGTGCCTGCCATGCCAAATCGCCGTTCCACGCTTTACGGCCTTGGCGCTGGATCTCTCGGCCTGTTCGCCACACAGCGGCGCCCGCTCGCCCAGTCGGTCTATCCGAGCCGTCCTGTCCGCATTGTCATTCCATTTGCTGCCGGCGGCCCGACGGACATTGTCGCGCGGTTGCTCGCGGAACGGCTAAGCGCGCGCCTGGGTCAGTCATTCATCGTCGATGCGCGGCCAGGCGCTGGTGGCGCACTCGCCGCCGAGGTCGTCGCTCGCGCAGCGCCAGACGGGCATACATTGCTGATCGGCACGGCAACCACCCACGCGGTCAACCCGGCGTTGCAAGGCGATCGCCTGCCCTTCCATCCCGTGCGCGACTTTGAGCCCATTGCCCAGATTGCGCGCGTGCCGATCATCCTCGTGGTGCATGCGGATCAGCCGGTTCGAACGCTCCAGGATTTCATTGCGCTGCTCCGTGCTCGGCCGGGGCAGCTCAACTACGGCTCATCGGGCACAGGCTCGATGGGACATCTCGCCTCTGTCCTTCTCATGCAGAAGCTTGGCGCGCAGGCAACGCACGTGCCGTATCGCGGCTCCGCGCCGATGGCAGCAGATCTCATCTCTGGAAGGCTGGATTTTGCCTCTGATGCGCTGGCGTCGGTGGTCCCCTTTGTCCGCGAGGGGCGCTTGCGTGCGCTTGCCATCGCGACGCCAGACCGCGCATCGGCATTGCCAGATGTGCCGACATTCCCGCAGGCCGGACTTCCCGACTACGAAGCCTACACGTGGAATGTCGTCTTTGCGCCGGCCAATACGCCTGCACCGATCGTCTCCACCCTCAATGCGGCGCTGAACGCGGTTGTGGCGGAACCGGAGGTGGCGCGTCGCCTCGAGGAAATGGGCCAGCCCGGCGTCATTGGTACGACGCCCGCGGGCACCGCTGCCTTCGTGCAGGCAGAACTGGCCAAATGGGAGCCGGTGGTGCGTGCCTCCGGGGCATCACCGAGCTAAATCAGGGAGCGAAGCATGGATAACCTGCGCGACATCTATCCGGAGCCGACGCCGCTCGCCCGCGTGAAGCAACTCGACCATCTGGATGTCCATGCGCGCAGCTTCATCGCGCGCTCGCCCTTCCTCGTGATGGCGACGGCTGGCGCGGATGGCACTTGCGATGCATCGCCACGCGGCGATGCGCCCGGCTTCGTCGTGGTTCGCGACGAACTCACACTGCTGCTTCCTGACAGACCCGGCAACAACCGCGTCGACAGCCTGACCAACCTGTTGAGTAATCCGCGCGTCGGCCTCCTGTTTTTCGTTCCAGGGGTGCTGGAGACATTGCGGGTGAACGGCCGCGCTCGCTTCATTAGCGAGGCCGATACCCTGTCGAGTCTCTCCGCGAATGACAGGCTACCGAAGAGCGCGCTCGAAGTGACCGTGGAAGAGGTATACTTCCATTGCGGTAAGGCGCTGAAGCGCAGCCAGATCTGGGATCCCACGCGGCATGCAGCGGAGGGCGAGTTGCCCTCGTTCGGCAGGATCCTTGCTGACCAAACAAAGAAGATCGAGGCGCATGAGGCCGATGCCCGGATCGCACACGCCTACGACACGACGCTCTACTGAGTGCGGTGATGCGGGGACAAGGTTCGGCTCATGGCGAACACCCGTCCCCTTCAATCCTCCGCGACCAACCGCGCCTCCCCCGCATCCGCCCACAGCCGCAACGCCTCGCCCGGCCTTGGCAGCACTGCACCATGCGGCCAATCCACCACCACCGGCACCCGCTCCTCCACCATCAGCGCGACCTGCATCGCATGCCCGCGAAACTGCGCGCCGATGACCACCGCCGGCAGCCCTTCCTCGGCCGGGCGCAGCAGATGCGGGCGCAGCAGCAGCCCATGGCGCGCCGCGCGCAGCCTGGGCGGCGGGCATGGCATGCGCGTGCCGCCGCGGGTGGTGAACACGCCGTCGGCATACTCGCCTTCCAGCCACAGCGCGCGGCCCAGGAACTCGGCCACGAAGCGCGTCGCGGGTTCCTCACACACCTCGCGCGGCGTGCCCAACTGCAGCACGCGCCCCTGCCGCATGATGGCGATGCGGTCGGCCAGCGCCATCGCCTCCTCCTGGTCATGCGTCACGATCAGCGTGGTGGTGCCGACCTGCGACAGGATCTGCCGCAGCTCGAGCTGCAAGGTGGCGCGCAGCCGCGCATCCAGATTGGACAGCGGCTCATCCAGCAGCAGCAGCCGCGGCGCGATGGCCAGGGCGCGCGCCAGCGCCACGCGTTGCTGCTGCCCGCCAGAGAGCTGCGCCGGCCGCCGTGCCTCCAGCCCCGACAGCCGCACCAGCTCGAGCATGTCGGCCACGCGCGCCGCGCGGGCCGGTGCGGCCATGCCGCGCCGGCGCAGCCCATAGCCGACATTGTCCGCCACCGTCATGTGCGGGAACAGCGCGTAATCCTGGAACACCAGCCCGATGTCGCGGCGGTGCGGCGGCAAGCGCGACAAATCCTGCCCGCCCAGCAGCACATGGCCGGAATCGGCCTGCTCGAAGCCGGCGATCACGCGCAACGTCGTGGTCTTGCCGCAGCCCGAGGGGCCGAGCAGCGCCACCACCTCGCCAGGCTGCGCATCCAGGCTGGCACCATCCAGCGCGGCGGCGCGGCCGAAGCGGCGCACCAGGTTCTGCACTTCAAGGCTCATCCGCGTGCCCCCACATCGCCGGCCAGGCGCTCGATGCCGATCAGCCGGTCCAGCAGCAGCACCAGCAGCAGCGTCGCTGCCAGGAACACGGTGGAGACCGCGGCGATGGTCAGGTTCAGATTGGCGCGCATCTCGGCCACCAGCGCGATCGGCAGCGTCTGGGTGAAGGCGTCCGAGAGGAACAGGCTGACCGCCACCTCGTCGAAGGACAGCACGAAGGCCATCGCCGCACCCGCGACGATGCCGCTGCGCGCGGCCGGCACCGCCACATCCCACAATGCGCGCGCCTCGGTCGCGCCGAGCGACATCGCGGCCTCCATATGGCTGCGGCGCAGGCCGATCAGGCTGGCCAGCACCGCGCGCATGGTGAAGGGCAGCGTGATGATGGTGTGCCCCAGCACCAGCCGCGTGAAGGGATCGAAGATGCCGATGCGCGCGGTGAAGACCAGCAGCGAAAACCCGATCACCACCGTAGGCACGAATTTCGGCGAGAGGAAAAGCGCCTCCCACACCGCGCGGCCCGGCAGGCGTGGATCGCTGACCGCCAGCGCCGCCAGCGTGCCGATGATGGTGGCAGCGGCGCCCGCGGCCAGCGCGACCTGCACGCTCATCCAGAACCCATCCATATAGGCCGGGTTGTCGAGGAAGCCGCGATACCAGCGCAGCGACCATTCGCGCGGCGGGAATGGCCCCAGGAAGCTGCGGTCATCGAAGGACAGCACGCAGGCCACCACCAGCGGCACCAGCAGGAACAGCACCGTGACCAGCACGCCCGCGCGCGCCAGCAGCCGCAGCGGCAAGTCCAGCCAGCGCATCATCGCAAGGCCCGCCGCGCCAGTGCCGCCAACCCATAGACCACCGCGAAGCTCAGCAGCAACATGGAGATGCCGATCGCAGCCCCGGAGGGATAATTCCCGATATCGGCGAAGCGCGTGTACATCAGGCTGGTGGTGAAGACGACGACGCCGCGCCCCAGCAGCAGCGGCGCGATGAAGTTGCTGATGCACATGGCCAGAGCCACCAGAAAGCCCGAAACCATCGCCGGTGCCGCCAGCGGCAGCACCACCGACAGCACCGCATCGGCGCGCGTCGCACCCAGCGAGGCAGCCGCTTCCTCCAGCCGCGGCGAGAGCGCGCGAAAGGCGCCCACCAGCATCAGCGCCACCACCGGCAAAGTGAAATGCAGCAGGCCGATCGCCACCTGCACTTCGGCATAGCGCGGGCTGCGCGGCGCGATGCCGGTCAAGGCGCCGATCGGCGCCAATGGCCCCAGGCTGCCCCAGGCCATCTCGATCGCGTAGAGCCGCGCAATCAGGCTCATCACCAGCAGCCCGACCAGCAGCGCGAGCAACCCCTTGCGCACCGCCGGGCGCGGGCTGCGCACGGCCGCGAAAGCCAGCGGCGCCGCGCCCAGCACCGACAGCGCCGAGACGATCAGCCCGATGCGGAACGTCTCCCACGCGTAGAACAGATAGGCCGGCGCCAGCAGGTCGCGGTAGTTCTGCAGCGTCAGCCCCTCGCCCGGGCGCATGCTGCCGGGCACGAAGGGGCGCAGGCTTTCGGCCAGCAGCACCGCCACCGGCCCGCCCATCAGCAGCAGCAATGCCAGCCCGCCCGGCAGCAACAGCCAGGCGGCGAAGGGCAGGCGCCTCACGCGCGGCGGATCAGCGGCGTGATCTCCTGCTCCCAGCGTCGGGTCCAGGCATCCACCTGGCTCGCCATGAAGGAGTAGTCCGGGATGTAGGCGAAGCGCGGCAGTTCTTCCGGCGTGTAGAAGATGTCGCGGATGCTCTCGGCCGCCTGGCTGTTGACGTTGGTGGGGCCGGAGCCGAGCGGCATGTTGTAGCGCGTGTTGATCGGCGCGGTGGCGAAGTGGTTGGCGAAGCGCTTGGCGGCGGCGATGCGCGCGGGGTTGTCGCCCCGCATCACCGCGAAGCCCTCGTTGAACAGGAAGCCCTTGTTGTCGGTCAGGCGCGTCAGCAGCCGGCAGGGGAAGCGGTTGCGCACCGCCTGCCAGCCGCCGGTGTTCCAGAAGGCCACCGACAGATCGCCCGCGCTCATCGCGCTGATCATCTCGGAATTATTGGCGACCACGCGCCCGATATTGCCGCGCCGCGCGAGCTCGGTCAGGAACTGCCAGCCGGGTTCGATGTTGCGCTCATTGCCGCCGCGCTGGATCGCCAGGCTGACCATCAGCAGGCCCGAAAGGTTGACCGGCACCGGCACGCAGAGCTTGCCGCGGAAGCGCGGCTCCAGCAGCTGCTCGATGCTCTCGATCGGCGTGCCGGACACCAGATCGGTGCGGTAGCCCCAGAAGGCGCCGGCGGTGGAGAGTGGCACTGTCATGCGCTGGCCCTGCGCGTTCTTCTTGAAGAAGATGTCCGGGATTTCGCGCAGCGCCGGCATTTCGGCCGGGTCCACAGGCTCCATCCAGCCCGCTTCCATCATCGCGTCGAAGACCGGGTCCCAGGCGGCGATCAGGTTCTGCTGGATGCGTGGCCAGAGCGGCCGCAGCCGGCCCACCACGGCCATGGCGCCGCCGGCGTGCAATTCCCATTGGATGCGGTCGCCGGTGGCGCGCATCCATTCCTCGCCAATCGGGCGGCAGACCTCGATCCATTGCGCGCCCCACATCACAACCAGAAGTTGTTCTCCGCGCGGTTGCGCGAAGACCGGGCCGGCACTGCTGCCCGCCGTTGCCGCCATCGCGGCCAGAAGCTGTCGCCTGTCCATGCTGGAACCCTCTTCGTTGCGGCACGGAACATGCATGCACCGTGCCAACCGGAGGCTGTGATGCGACCTGAACTGATCCTGACCGAAGCGACGATCCTGACACCCGATGCCGCGCCGATCCGCCGCGGCTACCTGGCCATGGCGGGCGGTCGCATCCTGGAGGTGGGCGACATGGCCGCCCTGCCCGCGCATGACGCACCGGTGCAGGCTCTGCCGGGCCATGTGCTGACGCCGGGGCTGGTCAACATCCACACCCATGCGGTGCTGAGCCTGATGCGCGGCATCGCCATCGATATGGGCTTCGCGCCGGCCTATACGCCGGGCGTGCCGCATGGCCACGAGATCGGCGCGCAGGAGGCCGTGGCGCTGGCGCGGCTGGGCGCGCTGGAGGCGCTGCTGGGCGGCAGCACCGCCATGGTGGACAGCTATGTGCATGGCGACCTGACGGCGCCTGCCATGTGCGAACTGGGCCTGCGCGTCTGGGCCTGCGGCCGCCTGCATGATGTGGATTTCTCGCGCGTGCACCTGGCCGATTGGCGCTTCGAGGAGGAGATCGCGGCACAGCGCCTGGCCGAACTGGGCGCGCTGGTGCGCGATTTCCATGGCGGCTTTGGCGGGCGGGCGCATGTCATCGTCATTCCGCACGCGCCCGATACCTGTTCGCCCGCGCTGCTGCGCCGGGCCGGCGAATTCGCCCGCGCGCATGGCCTCAAGCATTCGACGCATCTGTCGCAATCCAAGCTGGAGAACGCGGAAATCCAGCGCCGCGACGGCTGCTCACCCACCGAATTGCTGGAGCGTGTGGGCCTGCTGAACGAGAACCTGATCGCCGCGCACTGCATCCACATGAGCGCGGAGGACATCGCGCGCTTCGGTGCCGCCGGCGCCACGGTCGCGCATGTGCCGAAGGGCAATGCCACCGGCGGCGCGGTGGCCGATACGCCCGCCCTGCGCGCGGCCGGCGGCAACATCGCCATCGGCACCGATAACCTGACCCAGGACATGGCCGAACAGATGCGCTGGGCGCTGGCCAATGCGCGCGTGCATCTGGGCCGCGTCGCCGATGACTGGCAGCCGGAGGATGCGCTGGCCATGGCCACCACCAACGGCGCCAAGGCGCTGGGCCAGGAGGGCGTGCTGGGCCGCCTGGCACCCGGCCACGCCGCGGATGTGGTGGCCTGGGATTTCCGCCGCCCGCATCTGACGCCGCTGCTCGACCCGCTGGGCACGCTGGTGCATGACGCCAATGGGCGCGATGTGCGGCATGTGTGGATCGCAGGCGCGCAGGTGGTGCGCGACGGCCGCGCCACGCTCGCCGATCAGGACGCCATCATGGCCGAAGCGCAGCGCGTGTCCGAGGCGCTTTGGGCGCGGGCCGCGGCGGATGCGTGAGTGCCGCGGCGAGATCGGTCACCGGCGGCCGCGCGGCGGCGCGCAGCCTGGCATGATTGCCGCGCAGATGGTCGGATGCGAGGCGCCGCGCCGCTTCGCTGTCGCCACGGGCCAGGGCGCGGATGAGCTTTTCGTGGTCGTCGATCGCGCAGCCCTGGCTGATCGGCGGGTAGAGCGCGGTCATCAGGCTGGTGCGGGCGATCAGCCGCTCCAGCGTCTCGGCCAGCACCGCATTGCCGTGCAGGGCGGCCAGCAGTTGATGGAATTCGCCCATCAGCCGCAGATGTTCGCGGCGTTCGCCGGCCGCCAGCGTGTCCTTCTGGCGGGCCAGATGCGCGCGCAGGCGGCGGATATCGGCGGCCGTGATGTGCTGCGCCAGTTCGGCGGCCATGGCACCTTCGATCAGCGCGCGCGCGGCATAGCTCTGTTCGGCCTCCTCGGCGCTGGGGCTGGCGATGGCCGCACCCCGATTGGGCAGGATGACGACGACGCCGCGCTCGGCCAGGGCCTTCAGCGCCTCCCGCACCGGGCCGCGTCCGGTGCCGAAGATGCCGGCCAGCGCCTCCTCGCGCAGCCTGGTGCCGGCCGGCAGGCGGCCATGCGCCACCGCCTCCAGCACGGACTGCACGATGCGGGCAATGGCGGCGGTGCCGGCCAGCGGGGTCGTTTCGCTCATGGACGGGCGCCTAGCACGGGGCGTCGGCGTGCTTCAAGCTGTCGAACAAACAGGCAGATTGTTGACAATCTGCCTGCTTTGTCGGCGATAGCGGCATGAGCGCGATCCGCCCCATCCGCCTGCCGATGCAGGCCCCCGACGATCTGGCCGCCTTCGAGGCGATGCTCGATGACGGTCGCATTCCACCCGCCCAGGTTGTAGCGCTGTGGTGCAAGACCCGCGGCAACGGCCTGCTGAACGACTTCACCAAGCCCTGGGTGGATCTGCTGCTGCGCCTGGCGCTGGCCCGCCGCCTGGGCTGCGATGAAGCCGCCATCGCCGAGCGCGTGCCGATCCTGGTCTCCGGCGGCGCGGAGGGGCTGGTCAGCCCGCATCTGGTGGTCTGGCTGGCCGGCGCGCCCGGCGCGCATGGCCTGGCCTGCGCGGTGGAGCGCGCACTGGTGAACGAACCGGGTGGCGAAGCCCAGGCCGCCACCACCGAGGCCATGTTGCGCAGCGCCATGGCGCGGCTCGGCAGCACCGATATCGGCCTGGTGCTGGTGCGCGCCCCGGCGCGCGAGGGCGCGGAGGCCGCGACCCGCATCGCCGCCGCGCGCGGCGTGGCGCAGGTGCTGGGCGATGCGCCGGATGCCGCGCGCTGCACCTTCGTCGTCGCGCGGCATGACGGGCCGGCGCAGCAGATGATGGTCCTGGCCAATGCGCCGGGCGGCGATCCGCGCTTCGCCATCGCCACCGCCATGCTGGCCGATCCGCTGGACGCGCCGGCCGCCGCTGGCGCACTCGCACAGCTTGGCCTGTGCGCCGCGCCGCAGATCCCCGATCCCACGCGCATCATCGCCGCCATCAGCAAGGGCGACGCGCCGCGCGGCGCGCTGCGCGGCCTGCCGCATGCCATGTGGGCGGATAATGACATCGCCATGCACCGCCACGCGCGCGCCGCCTATGGCGCGATGCTGGGCGCGCTGATCGGCCATGGCGCGGTGCTCGTCTCGGGCGGCGCCGAAGGCCAGGGCGCGCCGGATGGCGGCTTCGTCAGCTTCATTGCCAGCACCGGAGATTCCGCATGAACGCCGTTCCCGTCATCGACCTCTCGCCCATCCGCGGCACCGATCCGCAGGCCATCGCGGCGCTGGGCGAGGCGATCGACGCGGCCTGCCGAAAGATCGGCTTCCTGATCGTGCGCGGCCATGCCGTGCCGCGCGCGACCATCGCCGCGGTGCGCGAGACGGCGCTGGAATTCTTCGCCCTACCCGAGGAGGAAAAGGCGCAGATCCGCCCGCCGGCCGGCACCATGCTGCGCGGCTACACGCCGCCCATCAACCGGCTGGCGCGCTCACGCGGGGTGGAAACGCCGCCGGATTTTCGCACCATGCTCTCGATGGGCCGGCCGGAGGCCGATGGCACGCAATACGCGGAGTTCCCCGAGGCGCGGCCCTTCTACCAGCCCAATATCTGGCCCGCCCGCCCCGCCGGCCTGCGCGCGGCCTTCGAAGCCTATTTCCGCGAGATGGAGCGCCTGGCGCGGGAGATCATGCGCGGCTTCGCGGTGGCCTTGGCGCTGCCCATCAACTTCTTCGACGACAAGATCGACAACCACTTCGCCGCCTTCCACGCGCTGTTCTATCCGGCGATGCCCGAGCCGCCCTTGCCGGGCCAGCTGCGCGCCGGCGCGCACAGCGATTTCGGCAGCCTGACCATCCTGCTCGCGCCCGATGAAGGCGGCATGGGCCTCGAGGTGCAGCGGCCCGATGGCAGCTTCGTGGCGGTCGAACCACCGCCGGACAGCTATGTCATCAACATCGGCGACCTGATGCAGCAATGGACCAATGAACGCTGGGTCAGCACGGTGCATCGGGTGCAGAACCCGCAGGGCGAGGCGGCGCTGAAGCCCAGGCTTTCCCTGGGTTTTTTCTGCCATCCGAACTATGATGCGGAGGTGGCGGCGCTGCCTGGAACGGTGGAACCAGGCGCCAGCGCGGCGCATGCGCCGGTGCTGGCGGGGGTGTACATGAACGCGAAGATCTCGGCGGTGCGGCGGGGTTGAGCGGCTGGCGGGGCACCACGGCACCGGGCGCCCCAGCACGCTGCCGCTCTCTGTGGCAGATGGTCGCAATAGGCCTGCTCAGGCGTCCGCGCGCCCAGGCTCGAATGCGGCCGGCGACAATTGTAGAAATCCAGGCTGTGAATCGGCACGCTGCGGGACCCCGGATCGATGTCGGCGTCCTTCTCAAAAACAATCGACAACACAACGTGCTGCTGTTGGGATCCCCATGCCGAAAGGGGTCCCGGTCGCGCTTGTACACACTCCCAGGGTCGGTCAACGCCAGATGGCGAGCCTCACGCTTCCATCCGGGCTTCACTGGACAATGAGGCATCCGCTCAACCGGCGGCTGGGTCGCGTTTCATGCACGCGGCAGCGGCGCCTGCGCACGGGGCGGCACAGAACAGGTCGACACCGACTGCCCTGAACCACACCCGCGCCGCTGCGATCCGTCAGAAGAGCGAGACGCTGTCCCAGAGCCGTTGCGCATAACCCTCCACTCCGGCGCTGCCGGTGAACTCGATGGACAGGCCGTCGAAGCTCAGGGTCAGATCACCCGTCGCACTCTTGCCGAAAGCATCGCCCGAGGCCCACAGCGCCTTGAACTCTTTCGGTGACAGGCCCCCGAAGCGCAGAGCCATCTCACCCGCCGTTGCCTTGCCGAAGACCTCATCCGAAGCCCAAAGCGCCTTGGACTCTTCCGGCGACAGGCCCCCGAAGCGCAGGGCCATCTCACCCGCCGCTGCCTTGCCGAAGACCTCGTCCGAAGCCCAAAGC
>JAIXVH010000089.1 GCA_027483125.1 Acetobacteraceae bacterium
CACCTGCGCGCGCTGTCCGATGATGGCGGTCTGGTCCGCGCCGCATGACGGCCCCGCGTGCGGCGCGGTTGTAGAACCGCGCCGCGCTGCGCCAATCTATTCGCATGAACCCTGATCTTCGCCGCGCGATCTGGATCGCGATCCTCGCCGCGGCGGTGACGTCTTCGCTGGCCATGGGCATCCGCCAGACCTACGGGCTGTTGCTGCTGCCGATGCAGGCGGAGCATGCCATTGCGCCCTGGGCCTTCGGCCTGGCCGTGGCCATGCACAATCTGGTCTGGGGCCTGGCGCAGCCGGTCTCGGGCTCCGTCGCGGACCGTTTCGGCGCGGGGCGCGTGATGGCATTCGGTGGCGTGTTCTACCTGATCGGCTGCGGGCTGCCGGCCTTGTTCCCGCACAATCTGACAGTGATCCTTGGCATCGGGCTGTTCACCGGGATGGGTGTCGCCTGCGCTGGCACTGGCATGGCGCTGGCTGCGATCGGGCGGATGGCGCCGCCGGAAAAACGCGGCGAGTTGATCGGCATCGCCAGCGCCGGCGGCTCGTTGGGCCAGGCGGCGCTGGTGCCGGTGGTGTACTACGCGACGGGCTGGATCGGTGCCGCTGGGGCACTCGGCACGCTCGCGGTGGCGGCGCTGCTGATCATCCCGATGGCGCGCCTGATCGAGTGGCGGCCGCAGGCGGGGCGGCCCGCTTCAGCGGGTTTGGCGGGCCTGCCGGAATTGGCGCGACGCTCGCTGGCCGACCGCGATTTCGCGCTGCTGACAGGCGGGTTTTTCGCCTGCGGATTCCAGCTGGCCTTCCTGACGACGCACCTGCCCTCGCATATCGCACTGTGCGGCCTGCCGCCGGCGCTGGGCGCCACCGCGCTGATGCTGATCGGGCTGTTCAACATTCCCGGTTCCTGGTTCTGCGGCTGGCTTTCCGGGCGCATCAAGCCCGAGGCCGCGCTCGGCTGGATCTACCTGGTGCGTACACTCGCCATCGCCGTCTTCGCCATGACGACGCCCACCGAATGGGGCACCATGGTCTTCGCGGCCGTGATGGGCTTCATCTGGCTGGGGACGGTGCCGCTGACTTCGGCGGCGATCGCGCGGCGCTTCGGCGTGGCTGACCTCGGCGCGCTGTATGGGGTGTGTTTCTTCAGCCACCAGATCGGCGGGTTCCTCGGTGCTGCGGCCGGTGCTGTGCTGTTGCAGACCACTGGCAATTTCGATGCCTTCTGGCCGGTCATGGTGATCGTGGGCGCGCTGGCTGCGGCATTGAACTGGCTGTGCCGCGCACCGGGCGCGCGCGTGGCGGCGTAGAGGCTGTCTTCAGGCTCCGCTTGCTCAGCCCGCGGGTGCCGCCGGCACCAACCCGCCCTGCCGCTGGATGAAGGCGGCGATCTCGGCCACGCCCTCATCCTGTTTCAGGTTGCTGAACACGAAGGGCCGCACGCCGCGCATTTTCCGTGCATCGCGGTCCATCACCGAAAGATCCGCACCCACCAGCGGCGCGAGATCCGTCTTGTTGATGACCAGCAAATCGCTGCGCGTGATGCCCGGGCCGCCCTTGCGCGGGATCTTGTCGCCGGCGCTGACATCGATGACGTAGATGGTCAGGTCCGCCAGCTCCGGGCTGAAGGTGGCGGCCAGGTTGTCGCCGCCGCTTTCGATGAACAGCACCTCCAGCGCCGGAAAGCGCGCATTCATCTCGGCGACCGCGGTCAGGTTGATCGAGGCATCCTCGCGGATCGCGGTGTGCGGGCAGCCGCCGGTCTCCACGCCCATGATGCGCTCCGGCGGCAGGCAGCCGGCGCGCGTCAGGAATTCCGCATCCTCGCGCGTGTAGATGTCGTTGGTGATGGCGGCGATATCGTGCACGCCGCGCAGCTGGCGGCACAGGCGCTCCACCAGCGCGGTCTTGCCGGAGCCGACAGGACCGCCGACGCCCACGCGCAGCGGGCCATGCGATATGCGTTGGGTCATGAGCGGAACAGCCTCGTGTATTGGGTTTCGTGCGCCATGCTGAGCCAGTCCAGCATGGGTGTCGCGGTGCCGATATCGGCGAGCGGCGTGATGGTGGCGTGCCGCGTGGCGGCGGCGATGGCGGGCATCAGCGCGGCGGTCACGCGCTGCGCATCGGTCTGCCCGAGCGGGATCAGTCGCACCCCGGCGGAGACCAGATTGGCGGCGAAGCCCGACAGGTATCCCATCAGGGCCGCATCCAACGGGATCGCGTGGAAGCCGGCGGCGGCGCCGAACGCGACCGCGTGCGCCATGCGTCCCGGGTGCCGCGCCGCGAAGGCGGCGAAGCCCGGATGCGGCCAGGCGGTGCCCGTGACGGAGGCGAAGCTGCCGCCCTGTTGCAGCGATTCCAGCGCCAGTTCGGCGGTGCCGCGCATGGCGGCGCCCAACTCGGCCGCCGCATCCAGCGTGGCATCGTCGCGCGCTTCGGCGGCGCGGTGCGCGGCAGCCAGCAGCGGGCCATCCACCGCGCCCGCGCCCGCGCGCAACGCGCTTTGCACATAGGCCAGCAACGCCTCGCGCCCATTGCACAACTCGGCTTCGACCGCGGCCTCGATGCCATGCGAATAGGAGAATCCGCCGACCGGATAGGCCGGCGAGCACCAGGCCAAAAGGCGCAGCAGGGCCTCAGCCGGCGTGCCGGTGGCCAGGGTCATGGTTGTGCTCGCCATAGGCGCCGCCCTCCGGGTTGAACGGCGCTTCGATGCGGTCGAGTGCGGCGCCCAGGCCGAGCAGCATGCGCTCGATCACATGGTCGTGGCGGATCAGGATGTGGTCGGCGTGCAGTTCCGCCGGCAGGTGCCGGTTGCCCAGGTGCCAGGCCAGCTGCACGAGCTGCGCGGTGCTTCGCGCGCGCACCGCCAGCAGCGGCTCGGGTGCGGCGCGCACCTTCACCCGCACGCCGTCCGATAGTGGCAGCACGGCGCCGTCATGCAGCACCACCGCATCCGCCAGGTGCAGCAGGAATTCGCGCCCGCCATCGCTGACCAGGCGCTTGCGGCGCAGATAGCGGCCGTCGAAATCGAGCGTGATGGTGTCATCCGCATCGCCGCCGGGCAGCACATTGTTGGCTTCGGGCATGGTCATCAGAACAGGAAATACCTTTGCGCCATGGGCAGCACGGCTGCGGGTTCGCAGGTCAGCAGCGCGCCATCGGCGCGCACCTCGTAGGTTTCGGGATCCACTTCCACCACCGGCAGCGCGCTGTTCAGCACCATGTCGCGCTTGGAAATCCCGCTGCGTGTGTTGCGCACCGCCAGCATCGGCCGCGCGAGGCCAAGCCGCGCGGCGATGCCGGCATCCAGCGCCGCCTTGCTGGTGAACAGCACGGAGCTTGCCACCATCGCGCGCCCGAAGCCGCCGAACATCGGGCGGTAATGCACCGGCTGCGGTGTGGGGATGGACGCGTTGGGGTCGCCCATCGGCGCCATGGCGATGGTGCCGCACTTCAGAACCATCTCGGGCTTCACACCGAAGAAGGCCGGACTCCACAGCACCAGATCCGCGAGCTTGCCCACTTCTAGGCTACCGACATGCTGGGAAATGCCCTGCGCGATGGCCGGGTTGATGGTGTATTTCGCGATGTAGCGGCGTGCGCGGAGATTATCGTTGTCGCCGCGTTCTTCCGGCAGCTGCCCGCGCTGCAGCTTCATCTTGTGCGCGGTCTGCCAGGTGCGGATGATCACCTCGCCCACGCGGCCCATCGCCTGGCTGTCGGACGACATCATGCTGATGGCGCCCATGTCGTGCAGGATGTCCTCG
>JAIXVH010000350.1 GCA_027483125.1 Acetobacteraceae bacterium
CTGATCGTGGAATTCGCGCGTGAAGCGTTCAACCGCGGTCTTTCACTGGTGGACGCGGCCGAGGAGGCGGCGCGCCAGCGCCTGCGCCCGATCATCATGACATCGCTCGCCTTCACGCTCGGCGTCGTGCCGCTGGCCATTGCCACCGGCGCGGGCTCCGGCGCGCAGAATGCGATCGGCATCGGCGTGATTGGCGGTGTCGTCGCGGGAACGGTGCTCGCGGTGCTGTTCGTGCCGGTGTTCTTCGTGCTGGTGCTGCGCATCTTCCGCGCGCGCCGGCCGGGAGAGGCGGCGCCTGGCAGCGGGGCAGCGGTGCCCGCGCCGGGCGAGTGATGGCCCTTCAGCGAGGCGGAAACCCGCACGCAGCGCATCCGCGCTGAGCGTGCGGGCATGGAGATACCTGATCATGCCCCCCGATCTCATGGCGAAAGTGTTCCGCAGGGCGTCATGAAGGCGCTGGCGGCGGGCGGTACGGCGCCCAGCGCCGGCATGCCAAAGGGACGCGCATAGGTCACCGCGAGCCACACCGCGCCGCTGCCCATGCAGGATAGCGAGCGCCGCTCAGAGAGGCGTTCGAAGGCACGACCAGTCCAGCCCCACAGGCGCTGGACCATGCAGGCTTCACCGCTTTGTGGTGGGGTTGTGGCGTGCCAGAACTCGCGCAGCAGCCCGACCTCTGGTTCGAATTCCGCGTTGTCGATGATGCCGTCGCGCATACCGGCCGGATCGCGGCCGGGGAAGGCCACCGGCGCGCTCGACCCATCCTGGTTTTCGATGACGAAATACGCGTCGGGCGTGCCGGGCGGCATGTCGCAACGCGCGACCCACAGCACACGGTCCGGGCGCGTCCGATCGCCGATCAGGCCATGGCCGGTCCAGGCGTCCGGGCCGGCGCCGCACGCCGCCGCGCCCAGTGCGAGTGTCTGGGCAGACGGCGCGCGGCCAGGTGGCAGCGGCCTGAGCGGCGCGGTCAGCACGCCGTCCAGCGATGTGACGTCGTCGCGCAGTCGCCATGCCTCGGAGATGTCCGTCGCATCGTTGATGCCATCGATCGCGATGCGTTCCAGAACCTGGCCGCCCGGCGCCAGCAGCAGCGCCTCTCCGCCATCGAGCAGCGCGCCGATGATGTCCGGCACGAAACGCGGCGGCACCTGCCAGTCCCGCGGGCTGCGGGAGACAAGCGGAATATCGGGCGATGTGTCGGCAGGCCCGGCGATGCGCAGAAAGCGCTGCGGCGCGCCTGCGCGTGGGCCTGGCCGGCCTAGCGTCAGGTGGATGGTCGTATCGCGGCCCGGCCCGGGTGGGTGATGGATGCAGATGCGCGCCGGGCTGGTGGCCGGCGCTGCGCGCGCGCGCGCCTGCGCCAGCGGCCCCATGTTGAGCAGCGAGCAGCGGCCGATATTGTCGCAGGCGACCACCCATTCATCAAAGGCGCGCAGCGTGAAGGGCTGCGCGCCGGCGCTGGCCGCGCAGACAAGCGACGCAGCCATGACGTAGCGCCGCAGCATCGTCAGGTTCAGCATGGGCGCCGGCCCGGCCGTGGTTCGCCGCGCACCGGGGTGGCCGACATGCGCAGCCATTGCCCGTGACCCGCACCGAAGCAGTTGGGCATGGTGTGTTCGGAGGCCAGCACGAAGCGGCCGCCATTCCACACCCAGCCGCGCCGCGTGCCGCAATCATTGCCGCCACGCATCTTGAACAGATCCTCGATCCGCCCGCGCGACGCATCAACCACCAGATTGGTGAAGCCCGGCCCGACCGTGTCGTGATCGACGATGGAGGCCAATTGCCGGGGCTGCACCGAACCCGCGCGCGTTTCGGTGGCCAGCAGCGTCACGGGATTATAGGCCGAGCGCGCGCACATCGCCGTCCAGAGAAAGCTGCCGTCATGCAGGCGATAGGCCCGCGCGCTGTCGGCTTCCCAGGGCCAGGCGCTGCACCATTGGCGGTGCAGTTCCAGCAGCCCCGCCGGCACCCGCCGTGTCACTGGCTGGAAGGGCTGCGGCACGATCTCCACCTGCGGCGCCGGGGCCGCACGCTTGCCGAGCGCATAGGCCAGGCCCTCGCGAAACCCCCTCAGTGACAGGCGTTCACGGACCGTCCCGCCTTCCGCCTCACGCAGCAGCAATTCGCGGCCTTCACGCAGCCGCTGCGCGATCTCCGCCACGGCGGCGCCGGTGATCTCGTGCCGGCCGTCATCCATGCGCTGTGCGGTGCCGAGCGGGCCGGCATCGCTCTCGATCACGATCGCCTCGGGGCCGGCGGCGGCAGGCGCTGGCGTCTCCAGCTGGATCGACAGCACCGCATCAGCATCGCCGAGCGGGCCGAGCCAGACGCAGACCCAGGCATTCGCGCCATCGGGATCGCTCGCGCGCGGCTCGCGCCGCATCGAGGCATTGGCCAGGCCGCAGCCGCCATCCTCATCGCAGAAGGCGGTCCAGGAGCCGAGCGGCGCGAGCGGCGCCGAGAAGCCGCCCTGCTGCGCCGAAGCCGCCTGGGTGAAGGCCAGAATCAGCCCGACGGCCGACAGCCATTCCGACAGCCGAGGCCGCTCCCTCAACGGCATGAGCAGGCGCGCCCGGGCTGCATCCCGTTGTTGCGCGCGAAATCCTCGGCGTGGGAGCGGAAGCTGAAGCGGCGGATGGTGCAGAAGCTGGTGCCGAAGGCGATGCGCAGCTGCGCATCATCGCGGGAATCGACGTCCCACTGCCCGCTGCGGCAGATGACCGCATAGGCGCTGGCCGGTGAGGCCGCGATGACGCCGCAGATCGTGACGGCCGCAAGCAGCAGAAGGCGGGTGGCAGGCTTCATCGACATGGCGATCTCCTGGTGCCGGGCTGTCCGGCGCTTATGGGCGGCATGGCCGCCAGGGTTGCTGGATGCCCGCCTCCGCACCGCCATGGGGCAGGGACGCGATGCGGAGGCGGGGCGCCGGGCAGTGACGCTGTCCGGATGCCTATCTGTAATTCGCGATGCCGGGCCGTGCTGTGCGCTGGCGCACCTGGCGCACGACATCAGTCAGGCCGCGCGAAGCGCAGCACCGCCGATTGCTCGCCGCCGATGAAGGTCAGGCGCAGCGACACGCCGCGAATCTCCGGCCGCAGCGCCAGCCGCGCCGCTGCGGCGTTGGGCACGACAAAGGGATTGGCCGGGTCGCAGGGTGGCAGCGTGACCTGCCGCATTGGCTCCTGGCCATCGAAGCCGATCTCCACCCGCT
The DNA here is from genome assembly GCA_027483125.1 of Acetobacteraceae bacterium. Classification (GTDB taxonomy): domain Bacteria; phylum Pseudomonadota; class Alphaproteobacteria; order Acetobacterales; family Acetobacteraceae; genus Rhodovarius. The sequence continues at coordinate 3,218 of JAIXVH010000350.1, forward strand.
CGATGGCGCACCGATAACTGACCAGCTGCACGTAGTTCACATGTAGATCCGCGGCGCTGCCGGTGAAGCTGAGCCACGCCTGGGGCATGCGTTCCAGCTGTTCGCGCAGGCCGCGCGCCAGCGCCATGCGCGGATCGAAAGCGAGCATGGTCACCGGCGATGGCGCGCCATTCGCATCGGCATAGCGCAGGGCGATGCTGGTCGGGCCGGTCTCCGGCGGGAAGGTGAAGCTGGGGCTGGGCATTGGCCGGCCGGTGCGTGGATCGGCCACCTGGAGAAAGCCTGTGGACTGGAATTCCCGCGCATCGCCGATGCGGTATTCCAGCAGCGTCGCGGGTTCCGGTGCGACGATGCTGGCGAGCCAGCCCGCATTGTTGCGCGAGAACTGCGCCGAGACCGCGTCGCGCTGCTCGGTGAAATAGGCGGCCAGGGTTTCGGCCCGGCGCTGCGCGCGGTCGAGCCATTGGGCCAGCACGCTCTGGTCGAGGAAATAGGGAACCAGTTCGCCCTCGCGATCGGCCGCGAGGAAGCGCGCGATGGCGGCCCTCTCGCGGCGCTTTTCCTCGATCGTCTGGGTGTTCTGGCGGTCCTCGCCGAACTCGATGGCCAGCAGGGCGTGGATCGGGCCGAACCGTGGCTCCTGCTCGGCCAGGGCCGCGATGCGCCGCAGGCGCTCGGCGCCGTCGAATTGCTGTGCATGCACGGCGCGCGCGGCGCGGCTTGGGCCGGCTGCCAGTTCGGCGAAGACCTCGCGCGCGCCGGCGCGCCCATCCTGCGCGCGGATCAGCGCGGCCAGGCGCAGCAGCGGGTCGATATGCTCGCCGCCGAGTGCCGCCAGGGCCAGATAGGCCTGCCTGGCATTGGCGCTTTCGCCGCGCGCCTCGAACAGCCGCGCATTGTGGTAGAATTCCGCCGCCGTCGATGGTTCGCGCAGCAGCCCGCCCGCCCTGGCGAGGCGTTCATAGGCTTGTGCGGGCGTCAGCGCCTCGGCCCGCTCGCCGGTGCCAGGCTCGGGCGGTGTCGGCAGCAGCGCCATGACGGTGATCGGGGTTCTCGCCTGCTCGGCACGGCCGAGCCAGTACAGCCCGGCGCCGCCGGCCGCGATCGCCATCCCCGCGGCCAGCCAGCGCGCCGATGATGGCACGGCCCATCGCCCGGGGATCCGCCGGCTGCCGACCTTCGCGCCCAGCCCGCCGACCGCGATCTGGAAGGCATGCACGGGGTAGGGCAGGTTCTTCACCTCCCGCCGGCCCAGGTCGCGGAACGAGACCGACATCTTGTTCGCGATCGCTTCCTGCACGTTGCGCGCGACGCAGAGCGAACCGGGCTCGGCCAGGCCCTGCAGGCGGGCGGCGATGTTCACGCCGTCGCCCAGCAGATCGCCGTCGCGATCGACGACGTCGCCGATGGCGATGCCGATGCGGAAATGCATCTGCCGGCCTGGCGGATAGGCCAGGTTGTGCGTGCGCAGCGATTCCTGGATGTCGATGGCGCAGCGCGTGGCTTCGACGGCGCTGGGGAATTCGCACATCACGCCGTCACCGCTGGTGTTGAACACGCGGCCGCCGGCGCGCAGGACGAATTCGTCGAACACCTGGCGGTAGATGGCGAGACGCGCGATCGCCTCTTCCTCATCCTCCGCGACGATGCGGGTGTATTCGGCGATATCGGCGGCCATGATCGCCGCGATCTTCCGTTTCATCATCCGCCCCGTTCCATCCGCGAAACCCGCGCCTGTGGCGCCGCTCCGCCGGCGGCAAGCCTAGTGCGAAGCCGCCAGCGCATGAAGGCCGGCATGCCCCGGCCGCCGATGCTTGCCCTCACCCGATGAGCGTGGTCTCTACCCAGGCGCGACCAATGGCTGGGGAGTGGCATGCCGTCGCTTTCGGATATCGTGTTCTTCAGTGACATCGCGGATCTCGACCTCGTGCCGTTCGAGCGCCGTTGCGCCTGGCGCAGCTTCGAGCCGGGGCAGACCATCCTCGATTTCGACGAAGCCTCCACCGATGTGTATTTCCTCGTCTCGGGCGATGTGCGGGTGCAGCTGCGCACGCCCGGCGGCAAGGAGCTGATCCTGGCCGACCTGCATGGCGGCGAGTTCTTCGGCGAGCTCTCGGCCATCGACGGCACGGCGCGTTCGGCCAATGTCACGGCGCTGACCAAGGCCGCGATCTGCATCGTGGCGGAGCCACTCTTCCAGGAAGTCCTGGCTGCGTCACCGACGCTTGCGGCGCGCATGATGAAGCTGCTGGCCAGGCGCATTCGCGAGCTCAATGTCAGGCTGCTGGAGCATACGGTTCTCGACATCCGCCACAGCCTCTACGCGGAGCTGCTGCGGCTGTCCGTGCCGCGGGCCGGCGCGCCGCCCGCCCGTGTCATCTCGCCGCCGCCCTTCCATCAGGAGCTCGCCTCGCGCATCGGCTGCCGCCGCGAACAGGTGACCCGCGAGCTTGGCGCCATGGAGCGGGACGGGCTGCTGACCAGGACGCGCGGCGCGCATATCCTGCCTGACCCGGACGGCATCCGCGCGCGGATCGGCCGCGCGATGCTGCGGGCCGAGTGAGCGTTGCTCACAGGCCGGCAGGCCATGCGGCCTGCGCGGCCGCCTGCCTGCGAAGCTTGCGATACCCCAGCAGGAAGCCGAGCAGCATGACCAGCGAACTGCCGAGCAGCAGCGCCATGCCGTCGACATGGTATTGCCGCAACGCCAGCTTCCGGCGCTCCACGGTGTTCTGGTAGGTCAGCACCTCCCGGTTGCCGCTGCGCAGCACATAGACATCCTGTGCGGAGTCGAATTCCGCCCGGGCGGTTCGGCCGATCAGCGACCGCACATCCGTCTCCCCGATCTCATTGCCGGGCACCCGCAGCTTGAGCTCGGCGCCGTCGGCCGAAAGCCGCAGCGTGATGTCGTAGTGGACGCTCGTCGCCCGTGTCCGCCGGCTGGTGCGCGAGACACGCGAGGCGTCGCTGACCACGCCCTCCGCTGTCTGCAGGCTGGCGCGGGCGGGCAGTGTGGACAGCGCGGCATAGCCCATCATGCCGGTGCCCACGGCCAGGCCGAGGCCCGCGAGCCAGACAAGAAGCGATTTGCGCGCGATGGCGATGATGGTGCCCATGGGCTGTGTTCCTGAAATCCTGTGCCGCGGTGGAGCGTGTCGGCCGTGGAAGCCGCCGCCGACCGAGGGAGCGCCCCTCGGCCTCGACATCCTCATTAGGTCGCGGCAGGCGATCGTGATGTGCGGCATGGCACATGCTGTGCAGTCATCCGCGCGCAGCCAACGGCTTTGCAGCGACGGGCCTGCTCGAACGCATCAAGGTGATGATCTGCGGGGCGGCGCTGCGCCACGGGCTGGGCTCGCGGGCCTTCGCGCAGCGGCTGCGCGATGCAATCACGCCGCCAGCCGGCGCTACCGCGAATTCTTCCGATGCGTCTCGATGAGCGCGAGCAGTTCCGGCGGCAGCGGCTCCCGCGCGACGTCATCGAACATCGCGTGCAGTCCGCGCTTGAGCCACAGGTCGAAGGCTGCATCCTGCGGGCCGTGGTCCGCACCGTTCATCGCAGGACGGATCGGCGAGGGCATCGTTGGTTTGGCCGGTTTCTCGTCCACATTACCCTCAAGGGATGCACGGTCACGCGCCGTGCACAGCGGCATCATTGCGCGGGGACGATACCCGGCCCGCCCTTGAACGGCCAGTGCGAACCGCATCCTCGCGCGCGGTCAGCCGGCGTGCGGGCGCAGGCAGCGCCACCTCACCGAGCAGCCAGCCCTTCAGCAGGCGGCGGGCGCGGAAGACGCGGCATTTCAGTGTCCCGACCGGCACGCCGAGCGTCTCGGCGACTTCCTCATAGGTCAGGCCCTGCACCGCCACCATCACCAGCGCCATGCGCTGCTCGGCGGGAAGCCGTCCCAGCATTTGGCGAAGCTCGCCCAGGGCCAGGCTGTCCTCCTGCGCGGGCGGGACGGCGAGGTTCATCTCCGGGATGTCATCCACCGAACAGGTCAGCCGACGCTTGCGGATATCCGACAGGAACCTGTTGCGCATGATGCAGGACAGCCAGCCACGCAGGTTGCTGCCCTCGGCGAAGCTGGCCTTGGCGGCCAGCGCGTTGGTCACGGTGGCCTGCACCAGGTCATCGGCATCGGGGCGGTTGCGCGTCAGTGCCAGGGCCTGTTGCCGCAGTGATGGCAGGCAGCCGACCAGCAGGCCGTAGAAGTCGGTTTCGGGGATAGTCTCGCCGGCCGGGGTGGGCTGCATGTCGGATGTGCTCCTCGCTCGACAACTCAACCACGCGGGCGGGACTGGGTTGCATCAAGACGGAGTGTGGCCGGCGCCTGCGGGGCCGATGATGCAAAGCGCGCGGAGGCGGGCTGTGGCCGTGGTCACCAAACTGTGCTGCGCGCGCGGCCGACGGATGACAGCGGCGAGCATGCCGCACGTGCTAAAGGACATTCTCCAGCAGCGTGATGGACAAGCGGCGATCAGCGCCCTGCCCAGGTGTCTGGTGCAGCTTGCCCTCGAAGCTCCGCCGATGGTCATGGAAAGAACGGGATGCCTATGCACAATGTCGAGGATGTGACGCGGCTATTGCCCTATGGCAGGCGTTTCGCGCGCGCGCTGACCGGCGATCGGGCGCAGGGCGATGCGCTGGTGGCCGCCAGCCTGCGCCAGGGGCTGCCGGGGTTGCCCACACGGCTTGCCATCTATGCCGGCATCGCCAGCGCCACGCATGGCCGCCAGGGTGATCCGCATCTGACTTTTCAGGAACGCTGCCTGCTGCTGCTGGTGCATCTGGAACAGCTCTCGCTGGAGGAAGCGGCCGAGGTGCTGGGCATGGACATCGCCGCCGCCGAAGCCGCCGCGAGCCGCGCGCAGCGGACGATCCGCAACGCGGCGACCACCGATATCCTGGTGATCGAGGACGAGCCGGTGATCGCGCTCGACATCCGGATGCTGGTGGAGCGCTGCGGCCATCGCGTGGTGGGCATCGCCAGCAGCGAGGCCACCGCGCTCAGCTTGGCGGCGATGCACAAGCCCGGCCTGATCCTGGCCGACATCAACCTGGGCATCGGCGGCGATGGGCTGGCCGCGGTGCGGCGCATCCTGGCGCAGATGAGCGCGCCGGTGATCTTCATCACCGCCTATCCCGAACGCCTGCTGACGGCGAGCGGCCCCGAGCCCGCCTTCGTGATGACCAAGCCCTTCGACGGCATGGCGCTGGCGATCGCGACCTACCAGGCCATCGCCGCCGGCCACCCGTCCATCCTGTAGGCGCCGCGCGCAACCTTCGCCGC
>JAIXVH010000356.1 GCA_027483125.1 Acetobacteraceae bacterium
CTGTTCCGCCCCGGCGGCTTCTGGAGCGGCGGCGGCAACCCGCCGCTGCATGCCGCGCTGCGCGAGGCGGGCATGGTCAATATCGGCCTGATCTATGACCTGATCCCGCTGCAGCACCCGCAATTCTGCGTCTCCGACCTGGTGCGCGACATGGCCGTGACCGTGGCCGAGGAGATCGCGGCCACCGACCTGCTGCTGGCGATCAGCGAATTCAGCGCGGCCTCGCTGCGCGACCACGCGAAGGTGCTGGGCATCGCCGCACCGCCAGTGATGGCCGTGCCGCTGGCGCGCGAGCGCATCGCCGCCGACCCCGCGGCCAGCCATGTGCTGGACGAATTGCACGGGCGGCCCTTCGTGCTGTGTCCCGGCACAGTGGAATCGCGCAAGAATCAGGCGCTGCTGATCCGCGTCTGGCAGGCGCTGCTGGATGAGGGGCTGTCCATGCCCATGCTGGTGATCGCCGGCAAGCAGGGCTGGCGCACGCAGGAATACGACCAGGCGCTGGCCGAATGCCCTGGCGCGCGGGCGCTGCTGCTGCGGCTGGAAAGCCTCTCGGATGCCGATATGGCCGCACTCTACGATGCCTGCCTGTTCACCACCTTCCCGAGCTTCGCCGAGGGTTGGGGCCTGCCGGTGGGTGAATCGCTTGCACATGGCAAGGCGTGCATCGCGTCGAACCGCTGTTCCATTCCCGAAGCGGGCGGCGCTTTCGCCGAGTATATCGACCCCGATGACATCCCCGGCGCCACCGCTGCCTTCCGCCGGCTGCTGGCCGATGACACGCTGCGCGCCATGCTGGAAGCGCGCATCACCGCCGAATTCCGCCCCCGCTCCTGGGCCGAGGCCGCGGGTGAGATGATGGCGCGCGCCACCGCCGCACAGCCCCGCGCGCCGCGCGGCTTCACAGGCCCGCTGCTGGCGACGGGCACGGATTGGCGGCCGCTGCCCACCAACATGCAAAGCGGCGCCGATGAAGCGGCGCTGCGGCTGATGCTGGGCATCGGCTGGGCCAAGCCCGGACGCGACGGCACAAGGCCCGCCGGTGAGTACGCACCGCTCTGCCTGCGCACTGAGGTGCCGGGGCGACTGACCCTCTGGCTCGGCGAGGAGCCGCAGCCCGAGAGCCGGATGCTGCCCGCGGGAGCGCATCGCATCGTGATCTCGCGCCCGCTCTCACGCGTGCAATTCGCGGCCGCGCCATGACCGCGCGCATCTTCATCGATGTCTCGGACCTGCTGGAATACGCCGCCGGCAACCGCAACCTCTCCGGCATCCAGCGCGTGCAGGCGGAGTTGATCGAACAGGCGCTGCGCGAGCCCGCGCGCATCCTCTGCGTGATGACGCAGGCCTGGAATGCGGGCATCCGCGCGCTGCCCGCCGCGCCGCTGGCCGCACTGCTCGCGCTGCTCAAGCGTGGCGAGGGCGGCGGCGAGGCGGCGCATGCGCTGCTGGCCGAACTGCACCGCGACGCACCCGCCGTGCAGCCCGTGCCAGGCGGCGCCTTGCTGGTCGCCGGCGCCTTCTGGATGGGCAGTGGAAACACCCCGCTGCACGCCATGCTGCGCCGCCACGGCATGGGGCTGCATGTCTTCATCCATGACCTGATCCCCATCACGCACCCCGATGTCTGCGTGCCCGATCTGGTGCGCGAATTCACCGCTGTGCTGGGCGAGGTGCTGCTGAACGCGGACGGCTTCATCGCCAATAGCGAACACACCGCCGGCACCATCCGCACGCTGCTGGCCGAGCGCGGCCTGCCGCCGCGACGCGTGGTGGCGACACCGCTGGCCCATGGCATCGGCCCGCGCGCGCCGGAATGGACGCCGCGCATCGCATCCCTGCGCGAGCAGCCCTTCGTGCTCAGCGTCGGCACCATCGAGGCGCGGAAGAACCATGCCTTGCTGGTGCGCGCCTGGACGCTGCTGGGCGAGGCCGCGCCGCTGCTGGTGCTGGTGGGCAAGCGCGGCTGGAAGACCGATGATTTCGACGCCGCCATGCAGGATGCCCCGCAAGACCGCATCCTGATCCTGACTGACATTTCAGATGCCGAGCTGGAGGCGCTGTATGGCGCCTGCCTGTTCACCGCCTTCCCCAGCCGCACCGAAGGTTGGGGCCTGCCAGTGGGTGAGAGCCTGGCGCGCGGGCGGCTCTGCGTCGCCTCCGATCGTGGCTCGCTGCCCGAGGTGGGCGGGGAATTCGCGCTCTATATCGACCCTGATGACCCGGCCGCCGCCGCCGCGCTGTTCCGCCGGCTGGTCGATGAACCCGATTGGCGCGCCAGCCTGGAAGCACGCATCCGCGACGGCTTCACGCCGCGCGCCTGGCCAGAGGTGGCCGAGAGCATCATCGCTGCCCTGGAAGCCGCCCCGGCCCCGGCCCCGGCCGAACCCACCTGCGCGCCGCTGCCCGCCGCGCTGCACTGGCAGCCAGCGCCACTGACCGGCGAACATGCGATCCCGCCGGCGCATGACGTGCTGCGCCACCCGCTGCGCGTGGCCCTCTCCGAAGGGTGGGAGAAGCCCGCGCCGGGCGGCGCGCGCATCCTGGGCAGCCGCTCGCATCTGCACCTGCACGCGCCGGCGGATGGCCTGCTGCGCATCACCATCGCGGCCTCGGCCTTCGCGCGGCTGCGTGTGGAAGGACGCAGCCTGCTGCTCTGGCCCGGTGCAGTGCGACAGGTGACGCTGCCCTTGCGGGCGGGTGAGAACCGCCTGGTGCTGCTGGTGCGCGGACGCGGGCGGCGGCCTGTGCTGCGCGCGCTCGACTGGGGCTGAAGCCGCGCGCCTTCAATGCGCGTGGCCGCGCGCCCCCGCCGCCTGGATTTCCATCTGCACGGTGACACTGCCGGCACGTTCGAACACCAGCGTGACCGGCACGCTCTGCCCCTGGCGCAGTTCCTGGGACAGCCCGATGAACATCAGGTGCAGCCCGCCCGGCTGCAGCCGCACGGTCTGGCCCGCCGGCACCGGGATGTCGTTCACCGGGCGCATGCGCATCACATCGCCGTCGCGGACATGGGTGTGCAGTTCGACCGTCGGTGCTGCCGGTGTCGTGGCGGAGACCAGCCGGTCAGGCTGGTCGCCATTGTTGCGGATGGCCATGAAGCCCGCCCCCTGCCCGCCCGCGCGGGCGGCGCGGGTCCAGGGGTGGATCAGCGTCAGGCTGCCATGGTTGGTGTCGTGATGCGCGCGCGCGGCGAGCGGGGCGGCGAGGCCGGCTGCGATCAGGATGCGGCGTGTGGTCATGATGTTTTGGTCCTTGTTGTCAGCTGCGTGTGGCGCGGGCTTCGATGCGGCCCGCATGGCGTGAGAGGCGCGCGGCCTGTGCCGCGGCCAAGGCTGGGTCGCCGTGATGGCAAATATCCTGGGCCTGGCTGAGGGCCAGGCGCAGATGGTCGGCCTCGGTGGCGATGGCGTGCGGGATGGCGGCGTCCACCGCCTCCTGCGCGGCTTCGATGCCGGCGGCACAGATCTCGGACATGGCATGGTCCATCGTGTCGGGGTCGCAGGCGATGGCGGTGACAGTGGCGCTGCACAGCAGCAGCGCGGCGATCTTGGCAAGACGCATGGTGTGTCCTCTCAACGGGGTGCGAGCCGCAGCGTGGCGGCGGGTTGGCGCGGGCGCGGCGTAGCGCCGGGCGGCTCTGCCCAGTCATGCCGCGTATCGTTCTCGCAAAGCTGCGCCACAGGGAAGAGCAGCGTCTCGCCCGGGCGGTCGGGGGTGCGGATCATCATCACGAACTCCTCGTAATGCGCATCCGGCAGCGGTCCGCCGCGCCAGGCGATGGCGGCGGGTGACTGCCGCACCAGGCCATGCTCGCTGGCCTGCGGGCGCAGCAGGGGGCGCATCTCCACCGCGATCTGCCAACCGGGACGCGGCTGCGGGCGGGCCATGGTGACGCCTTCGGGTACTGTCACTTCGATGGCTGTGGTGGCGTTGCCCGCGCAGCCATGCGGCACGCGCAGGGCGATGCGCGCGAAGCTGTTGGCCGGCGCTTCGGGCGGGTCGATCGTGACATGCGCCGCTGCCGGCAGGGCGGCGGCGAGCATGAGGGCGAGGATGCGCTTCATCAGAACCTCCATTGCGCGCCGGCGAAGACCGCGCGACCGAAGCCCGGTTCGAACAAGGCTGGCGTGCCGGTGGCGCGCGGCGTGACGGATGCGGAAGAGACATAGCGCGCATCGCCCAGGTTGCGCGCATCCAGGAAGACCGAAAGCCGGCCCTCCAGCAGGTTCGCGCCGGCGCGCAGGCCCACGAGGTTGTAGGGGCTGCCGCGCAGGGTATTGGCGTTGTCCACGAAGAAGCCGCGCGGCATGGTCTCGAAATTCGGCGCGAACCAAAACCCGCTCGGATGCTGGTAGCGCAACTCGGCGCGCAGCACATGGCGCGGCACGCCGGGCAGTTCATTGTTGCCGAAGGCCGCGTCACGCAGGAAGCGGAAATCGCTGTAGCTATAGGCCAGACGCGCGGAGAGCTGGTCGCCCGCCGCCACCACATCGCCCGCCAGCCGCGCGCCGAGTGCGGCCTCTGCGCCGATGCGGTCGGTTCGCGCGGCGTTCAGCGCGAAGCTGGAACCGGGCGTGGGGCCGGCAAAAAGCTGGATCTCGTTGCGCAGCCATGAGCGATAGGCCGCGATCTCCCAGTTCCAGGCGCCGTGGCGGCCGCGGGTGCCGGCCTCCAGCGTATAGGCGCGCTGGGCCGCAAGGCGGGAGAAGCCGCCCAGCGGCACCAGCGGCGTCAGATCCGACAGGGTCGGCGGCTCGGTGGACCAGGTGGCATTGGCATAGGCCTGCACCTCCGGCGTGACCTGCCACAGCAGCCCGAAGCGCGGATTGGCCCAGGCCCATTCGCCCGCGCCGGACAGCGCCGGGTTCAGCCGGTTGCGCGATTCGCGCTGCGCCTGCCCGCCCTGGATGCCCGCAACCACCGCGATGTTCGGCAGCACATAGAGCGCGTTTTCGGCAAACGCCGTGATGTTGCGCGCATAGTCCAGCGAGGAGAAGGTGCGCGCGCCGCGCAGACCGGCAGCGTTGACGAAGCGCAGATTATCGATCGTGCCCTGCGCGAAATTCACCCCGAAGGCGAGCCGGTTGCGCAAGCCCCCGAGCTGCCCGTCCCACACCCCGCGCGCGAAGAGGTGGACATCGCGCGTGTTCTGGTCGATGAACTGGAAGATCGGGTGATCGAGCTGCCGGTCCACGAAGCTGCCGCCGGCTTCCAGGCGCAGTTCCGGCGTGGCCTGCCACGTCGTGATGGTGCCCAGACGGAAGCTTTCGATATTGCGCTGGTAGCGCAGCGCGAGGTTGGTGGC
>JAIXVH010000028.1 GCA_027483125.1 Acetobacteraceae bacterium
CCGAGACGGCGGAGATGATGGTGGCAGCCCAATGGGCAACGCTGCTGGGCCTGTTGGCGGCCGCCCTGCTCGCGACACTGGGCGGTGCCGTGGCGGTGATGTCTGTCACGCGGCCGCTGAAGGCGGGTACGAGGGCAATGCGCGCCGTGGCAGCCGACGATCTCGAGATCGCCATTCCGGGCGTGGAGCGTAAGGACGAGCTTGGCGAACTGGCCAGGGCACTCGGGGTCTTCAAGCAGAATGCGCTGCAGCGGCGGAAGCTTGAAGCCGAAGCCGAAGACGTCAGGGCCGCAACCCGGCACCGCCAAGAGGAGATCGACCAATTGACCGGCCTGTTCGGCAAGTCGATTGGCGGTGTGTTCTCCAAGGTATCGGAAGCCTGCGCGACCATGCGGGAGACGGCGGACGGCATGGTGTCGGGCGCAGTGGCGACGGTCCAGGACGTGCAAGCCATCGGCCAGTCCGCAGAGCAGACCATGGCCTCAATCCAGGTCGTCTCGGCTGCGGCCGAAGAGCTTGCGGCATCGGTGCGGGAGATCGCCGCGCAGGCCGGCAAATCGGCCGCCACCGCTCAAGCCAGTGCGACTGAAGCGGGCGCGGCTACGGCGGCCGTGCAGGCGCTCTCTGAATCGGCCGATCACGTCTCGGGCATCCTGCGCATGATCTCGGAAGTGGCCGAGCGAACCAATTTGCTGGCCCTCAACGCCACGATCGAGGCGGCACGGGCGGGAGAGGCCGGCAAGGGCTTTGCGGTCGTTGCATCCGAGGTGAAGAATCTCGCCACCCAAACAGCAAAGGCGACCGACGAGATATCCGCCCAGATCGAGGATATGCGTCGGGTTGTGGCAGAGACCGTCACCTCCGTCTCGCGTCTGCGGGAGCGGATCTCGAGCATGACCGAGGGGGCTGCCACCGTCGCTGCGGCCGTCGAGCAACAGGGTGCCGCGACACAGGAGATTGCCCGCACGACATCACAAGTGGTCACGGCGATGGTTCAGGTAACCCGTGCGGCGGACACCGTGCGTGGTACCGCCGCGAGCACCGATTCCGGTGCCCGCGATGTGGCCACAAGGGCCGGAATGCTGACCGCGGAGACCGACACTGTCGCCCGTGAGGTGACGGAGTTCCTATCCGCACTGGGACAAACCAAGTCCGGCGACATGTTCCGCCGGTATGATACCAACTTGGCAGCGGAGATCGAAGTTGACGGTAGGCGGTCTCAGACGAGCGTGCGGTCGCTGACAGGGGGCTCAGCTCTCATTGCGTCGTCCCTGTCGCTGAGGCCGGGCGATGGTGTCACGATCGCGATCGAGGGGTTCTCGCGCACGATACAGGCCCGCTTCGCGGGTTCCGAGGGCGCCGGATGCTGGCTGCAATTGCCGATGGACATCGAACATGTGGAGTGGGTTGAGAGAGAAATCAGCCGGCAGAAACTGAAGCCTGCGGCGTAGATCGGTTGCAATGTTAACTGCCGCCGCGAGAGGGGCACAGCGTGAGCAGGATGTGCATGCGGCGATAGCCGAACCGTCACCGCTCTCCTGCCAGAGCTCGCAGCTGGACGCGCAGCCGCTCTCATCGGGTCGCCGCGACGCGTAGCCAGAAGTACGCGGCGCTATGCCGACCAGGCTGTGAAAAGCGCGCGACTGGGACCCCTTTCAGCATTGGGGGCCCAACCACAAAATTATGTTTTGCCGAAGTTTTTGCGAGGGACCCAGATGCCGATCCGGGATCCCGCAGCATGCCGATTCACAGCCGGCGCGGCTCACGGCGCATATCAGCCTGCCGCCCGCCTCGCGGCTTCCTGACCGAGATCGATAAAGGCCCGGACAGCGGGCAAATCCAGCGATTCCGGCAGCGCCACCGCATAGACGCCGCCTGTGATCGGCGCACCCAGAATGGGCACCGCCAGCAGCCGCTGGTCGTGCCAGGCTTCGCCATCCAGCACGACGCTGATCCCGATGCCCGCGGCCACCGCCTCCCTCGCGGCCTCCCGGCTTCCCACCTCAAGCGCGATGCGACCGGACAGACCATGCGCGCCGAAGGCCGCCTCCATCATGGCACGCGTCATCGAGCCCTGCTCGCGTAGAACCAATGGCCCCTCGGCCAGTTCCTGCAGGCTGATGCTGGCGCGCGGGGCCGAAGCAGGCACGCAAGCGATCAGCCGCTGCTCGACCAGCAGGGTGCAGGCCATGCCCTCGACCGGCTTCGTCAAGGTCATGATCGCGACCTCAATCTCACAGGCGGCCAAGGCTTCGAGCAACCCATTCGTGTTGCCCAGCCTGGTGCGCACCCGCAACTCCGGATGGGCGGTCATCAGCGTCGCGATACAAGGCATGGCGTGGGCCGGCGTCGAGAGCCCAATGGCAATGCTGCCACGACGCATGTCGCGCGACTGGCGCATCGTTTCCTCCAGCTCATCCATACGCCCCAGCACCAGCCGGGCGCGGGCCAGCAGATCCTGTCCGGCATCGGTGAGCGCGAGACGCGGGCGGCGATGCAGCAGCAAGCTGCCGCAGGCGCGTTCCAATCCGGTGAGCGTGACCGAGATGGTCGGCTGGCTGACGCCCATGATCTCGGCGGCGCGCGATATGCTGCCGCCCTCAACCACGGCGGCGAAGCAGCGCAGCGCGTTGAGGCTGATGCCCCCCTCGCGCCGACCGGGTCGCGATTCAACTGTCATGGCGACGGCTTGGCATCGTCATCCAGATGTCACTCCATTCTCTTAGCATGGTTCGAAGATATTCATTTAAGACATAGCATAATTCTAAGGAGAGAGCCATGCCAGATGTGAGCCGCCGTACCCTGTTCGGCACCGGCGCCGCCTTCCTCGGCGCGGTCGAGGCGGCCCTGGCACAGGCCCCGCAGCAGGCGCCGCGGCGCGGCGGCACCCTGGTCTATGCACAGATGTCGGGCAATCGGCGCGGCGGGGACGCGAGCAATTCCCGCCATCCCTACTTCATGGTCGATCTCATCACCCGCTCGGCTTACAACACTTTGGCCTGGGTGGACGAAGAGCTGCGTCTCCAGCTGGAACTGGCCACCCGCATCGAGCCCACGGACGAATCCCTGACGGTCTGGGAGGCCACGATCCGTGAGGGCGTGCGCTTCCATGATGGCCGCGTGATGACCGCGGCTGATGTCGCATCATCCTTCGAGCTGCATCGCCAGCGCAATTTCGCGTCCCGCCAGATCCAGCGCACCGAGGTGGTGAACCCCACCACCATCCGCTTCCACCTCGATGCCGGCAACTCCGAATTCCCCTTCGTGCTCGCCGAATATGACTGCGTGGTGATGCCGGCCAACCCCGATATCGACCGCATCGGCCTCGAGGGCATTGGCACCGGCCCCTTCCGCATCACCGGCAGCGACCCGCAGCGCCGCATGACATTCGAGCGTTTCGACGGCTATTGGCGCCAGGGTTTCCCCTATCTGGACCGGCTGGAAGTGGTGAACCGCGAAGGCCAGACCGAAGCCGCACTCGCCGGCTACCGCGCGCGGCAATTCGACGCGATGCTGAACATCGACCCGCGCCTGATCCGCCAGATGGAGCGCGAGCCGCAGACCGATCTGGTGCCCGCGGCCTCCGGTGACCAGGCGGTGATCATCCTGCCCAAGCATCCGGGCTCGCCGTTCAATGACGTCCGGATCCGCCGCGCACTGTCGGCGGCCATCGATCGCGAAGGCCTGGTGCGGATCGTCTATGGCGGCGCGCGCTGGGGCTGGATGGGCAATGACAGCCACCTCGCCGCCGCCGACCCGATGTTCGTCGCGCCTGAACGCGGGCGCGACCTGGTGCTGGCCCGCCGCCTGCTGGCCGAAGCCGGTCACCCCAACGGCATCACCCTGCCCACGCTCTACTTCGCGCCGCAATGGCCGGAGATGGCGCGCTATTTCCAGTTCATCCAGGAGAGCGTGCGCGAGGCCGGCATCACGCTACCGATCGAGGAACGGCCGAATGACGGCTATCTGCGCTTCCGCACCGGCGAGGCCGATGTGACGCGCGGCCAGTGGCACCGCTTCGCCTATACTGCGGTGGGGCCGCGCAACCCCGGCATCAGCCTGTTCCGCATGCGGCCGGCCAACAACGAGAGCGGGTATTGGTCCGGCCCGGCGGCTGACCGCTACATGGCGCTGTATGCGCAGGCGATGCTGACCGCAGAGCCTGCGGCGCGGCGTGCGATCTATGCGCAGATGCAGGCCATCCTGCGCGAGGAAGTGCCCGCCATCCTGCCGGCCGGGCGCAACAATGTGCTGATCAAGCGCAACACGATCCAGAACCTGAAGAACCACCCGCAGCATTGGTCCATCCGCTGGGACGACGTCTGGCGGTCAGCATGAAGGAGGACTCCCGATGATCCGCACCACGCGCCGCGGCCTCGCCGCACTGGCCCTCGCCCCCGCCGCCGCCGCCGCGCAACCCGCCGCCGCGCGGCGCGGTGGCGCGATCACCATTGCCCAATGCTCGGCCAACCGCTTCGTCGCCACGGCGGAGACGGCGCGACATCCCTACTTCACGGTCGATCTGACCACGCGCATTCCCTACAACGCGCTGGTCTGGGTGGATCGCGATATGCGGCTCCAGCCCGAGCTTGCCACGGCCTGGGCGCCGGCCAGCGCCGACCAGAGCGTCTGGGACATCACGCTGCGTCCGGGTGTCCGCTTCCACGACGGCACGCCGCTGCGGCCCGAGGATGTGGTCGCCTCCTACGAATTGCATCGCCGGCGGAACTTCGCCTCCGGCCAGATCCAGAAGATAGAGGCGCTGCCCGATGGGCGCGTGCGCTTCACGCTGGATGCGGGCAATTCCGAGTTTCCCTATGTTCTGGCCGAGTACCAGAACATGATCATGCCGGCCGCGCCGATCGAGACGATCGGCAACACCGGCATCGGTACCGGGCCGTTCCGCTTCGCCTCGACCGACCCCAACCGGATCGCGGTCTATGAGCGCAACCCGCTCTACTGGCGCGAAGGCTTCCCCTATCTGGACCGGATCGAGTTGCACAACCGCGAAGGCCAGCAGGAGACGGCCATGGCCGGCCTGCGGGCCGGGCAGTTCGACATGGTCATGACCATAGACCCGCGCACCGTCCGCCAGATGCAGCGCGATGCCGACCTGATCGTGGATAGCGGCGGCGGCGGCCACCACTACGTCATCCAGCTGCCCAAGCACCCGGGCTCTCCCTTCGAGGACAAGCGCGTGCGCCAGGCCTTTGCGCTGGGTGTGGACCGGGACGCAATCGTCCGGCTCGTCTATGGCGAGGGCAATGGCTGGGTCGGCAATGACAGCCACCTCGTCGCGGCCGATCCCAATTTCCTCGCCCTGCCGCGCATCCCGCGCGCCGAAGCGATGGCGCGCGCCCGCGCGCTGCTGGCCCAGGCCGGGCATCCGAACGGTATCAACCTCGGCACGCTCTACTGGTCGCCACAATCCCCTGAGGTCGGGCGCTATTTCCAGGTGCTGCAGGAAACCGCGCGCGAGGCAGGGCTGACCCTCGCGCTGGAACAGCGGCCGGCGGATGGCTACGTGCAGTTCCGCACCGGCGACAACGACTTCTCGAGGGGCCGCTTCCACCGCTTCGCCATGACGGCGGTGGGGCCGCGCAACCCGGGCATCTCGCTGTTCCGCATGCGTGGGGAGTTCGTCGAATCCGGCCATTGGCGTGGGTCGGCGCATGACGACTACATGGCGCTCTATGCCCAGGCCATGCGCGAGGGGGATGCCGAGCGACGCCGCGACATGTTCATCCGCATGCAGCGCATCCTGCATGACGATGTGCCGGCCCTGCTGCCGGCCGGTACCATGACCTTCTCCGTGCGCCGCCGCCATGTACAGGGGTTCACGTTCCATCCGCAGATCTGGTCGGTCCGCTTCGATGAGGTCTGGCGCGCGTGATCGTATTGCTGCTGCGCAGGGTGGCGCTGTCCGTCGTCACCCTGTTCCTGCTGGCGAGCTTCATCTTCTTCGCGACCGAGGTGCTGCCGGGCGACGCGCTGGATGTCTCGCTCTCGGCCGACGAGTTGGCGATGATGTCGCCCGAAGTGCTGGCCCGGCGCAAGACAGAACTCGGCCTGGATCGGCCCATCCTGGAACGCTATCTGGGCTTCATGGGCGGCCTCGTCACCTTCGATCTGGGGCGCACCATCATCACCCGCGCGCCGGTCGCGGACATCGTCGCCATGCCGCTGCGCAACTCCGTGGCGCTGGCGGGGATGACGCTGCTGCTGGCCCTGCCGGTGGCACTCGCCATTGCCATGGCGGCGGCGCAGGCGAAGGGGCGGGCGCTGGACAATGCCGTCTCGGGGGCGGCGATCATCGGCTATTCCATCCCGGAATTCGTCACGGGCCTTCTGCTGATCGCGGTCTTCGCGGTGTGGTGGCCGATCTTTCCGGCCACCATCACCGCCAGCACCGATGACCCCTTGAGCGTGCTGCTGGCCGCGGCGCCGCTGGCCATCGCCACGACCATCATCGGCTCCATCGCCTATCTCGGGCGCATCCTGCGCGTCGGCCTGATCGAGGTGATGGCGGCGGATTTCGTCGAGCGACTGCATCTGTCAGGCATCCCGCGCTGGCGCATCCTGTGGCTGCACGCCCTGCCAGCGGCGATGATCCCGGGGCTTTCGGCCGCCGCCCTTTACGCCGCCGCGCTGGTCTCGGGCGTTGTCGTGGTGGAACTGGTCTTTGCCTATCCCGGCATCGGTGCCGAACTGGTGCGCGCGGTGACGCGGCGTGAGGTGCATGTGGTGCAGGCCATCGCGCTGGCCGCCGCGGTCTGCGTGGTGCTGTTCAACCTGCTGGCCGATCTGGGCATCGCCGCCCTTGACCCCAGGACACGCCGATGATGCGCGCACTGCTGCGCCGCCCCGCCGCCATGCTCGGCCTGTCGCTGGTGACGCTGCACATCCTGGTGGCCATCGCCGCGCCCTGGATCGCGCCCTTTGCGCCGACATCCCTGCTCGACGTCCCGCTGGAACCCCCCAACGCCATCTATTGGCTCGGAACGGATGATCTGGGCCGCGATGCGTTTTCGCGCCTGCTCTGGGGCGGCCGTGTCGCAATGCTGGTCGCCTTCGCAGCCGGCGTCGTTGCCGTGCTGGGCGGCACCTTGCTGGGACTGGCCGCCGCCTGGCGGCGCGGCATCTTCGATGATGTCGTGATGCGCCTCGTGGAGATGAAGCTCGCGGTGCCGACCATCCTCTTCGTGGCGATCTTCGTCACCGGCTTCGGCCAATCCGTGCCGGTCCTCATCGTGGCGGTCGGTATCATCCAGATGATGGGCGTGGTCCGCACCACCCGCGCCGCGGGCATCGTGCTGATGGAACAGGGCTATGTGCGTGCGGCCCAGCTGAACGGCGAGAGCGGCCCCGTCATCATCCTGCGCGAATTGCTGCCGAACGTGGCGGATCTGATGGCGGTGGAGTTCGCACTCCGCGCCTCTTCCGCGCTCCTGCTGGTCTCGGCGCTCTCCTTCCTCGGCCTCGGCATTTCCCCGCCCACCCCGGACTGGGGATTGATGGTGGAGGATGGGATGGCGCTGCTGGAAAGCGAGCCGGCCCTGGTGCTCGCGCCCGCGCTGTGCATCGCGAGCCTGGTGCTGGGCATCAATCTCGCCGCGGAGGGGCTGGCCGATGCCCTGGGCCTGGATGCGGCGCGGGGTGGCGGTGGCTGACCCCGTGCTGCAGGTTCGCGACCTGAGCATCGCCTGGCGCGAGCAGCGCGTGGTTGATCGCGTCTCCTTCGACCTCGCCTCCGGCGGCACGCTGGGCATCGCCGGCGAGAGCGGCAGCGGCAAATCCACCCTGGCGCGTGCATTGCTGGGCCATTGCCGCGCGGGCAGCGCGATCACGGGGGGCAGCATCCGTCTGGATGGCGACGACCTGGCCGCCCTGTCCGAGCCAGAACTCGCTCGCCGGCGCGGTCGTGTCATGGCGATGGTGCCGCAGAATCCGCTGGCCTCGCTCACCTTCCACATGCCGGTGGGCCGGCAGTTGGAGGAGGTGCTGCGGCTGCGGGCCGGGCTTTCGTCAGGCGCGGCCCGCCGGCGCTCGCTGGAGCTGTTCGGCCAGATGGGCCTGCCCGAGCCGGAGCGCCTGGCGCGCCGCTACCCGCATCAACTCTCCGGCGGGCAGCGGCAGCGCGTGGTGCTGGCCTGCGCCATCGCCTGCGACCCTCTGCTGCTGGTGCTGGACGAGCCGACCACCGCGCTCGACAAGACCACAGAGGCACAGGTGCTCGGGCTCATCCGGCGCCTGCGCGCGGCGCGCCAGGGTGCGATGGTCATCGTCACGCATGACCTCAATGTGGTTGCCGACATCTGCGACCGCGTGCTCGTGATGCAGCATGGCCGGATTGTCGAGCAGGGTCCGGTCGGCGCGGTGTTCGTCGCCCCGCGTGATGCCTATACCCAGGTGCTGCTGGGCGCGGCACTGCGGGTGGACGAAGCGAGCCGCGCGGCACCCACGGCACCCGGCCCGCCCCTGCTGGAGGCTGCGGGTCTGTGCTTCCGCTACGCGCGGCCTTCGATCTTCCGCCGGGCACCGCCGGGGCCGCCGGTCCTCGATGATGTCGGCCTGACCCTGGCGAAGGGGGAGGTGCTGAGCGTGATCGGCGAATCAGGCTCCGGCAAGACCACGCTGGGCGGCATCGTCACTGGGCTGCTGGCGGCCGAGAGCGGCCAGATGGCCTTCGACGGCGTGGCGCTGACCGCACGGCGCACGCGTGAGCAGCGGCGGCGCATCCAGATGGTGTTCCAGGATCCGCTTTCCTCGTTGAACCCGCGCCGCCGCGTGGGCGATGCGGTGATGCGCCCCCTGCGGCTGTTTCATGGGCTGGATGCGCGTGCCGCAGCGCGGCGCGTGGCGGCGCTGTTCGAGGAACTCGGACTGGAGCCGGGATTGCTCACACGCTTCCCGCGCCAGCTCTCGGGTGGGCAGCAGCAGCGCGTGGCGATCGCCCGCGCCTTCGCCGCCGAGCCTGACCTGCTGATCTGCGACGAGATCACCTCGGCGCTCGATGCCTCGGTGCAGGCTCAGGTGCTGGATCACCTGGCGGCGATGCAGCGCCGGCAGGGCACGGCGATGCTGTTGATCACGCATGACCTGTCCGTGGTGTGGCGCATGGCGCGCCGGGTCGTCGTCATGCAAGGCGGGCGCATCCTGGAAAGCGGGCCGACAGAGGCGGTCTTCCACAACCCCACCAGCCCCTACACCGCCGCGCTGCTGGACGCGGCGACGCGGGCCGCCCGCGCGGGCCACACGGAATTCCGAGAGGCAATCGGGTGAGGCAGGAGCTGCCGCCATCGGCATGGCGCTTCTGGTCGTTGGGCGCCGAAAACCCATCCATGTTCCGCTCCGAAGGAGAGCATCATGCAGGCTGACATCCTGTCCGACATCCAGGCCCTGCTGGAAGGCAAGGCGGAAGGCCGCTACGGCCTGACCTTCATCAACCAGCAGCAGCACGCGCTGCAGGCAGCGTGGCTGGCCGAGAAGGAGGTGAGGGCCTTCGAAGCGCTGCCGCACAGCACCCATGCGGTGCAGCTGCGGCGCTATGACGAGCAAGCCAAGGTGAAGGGGCAGACGACGCCAGAGGTGTCGCACTTCATGCCTGCGGTGGCGCGCAGTCTGGCGGGCTGAGCGCCCCCAGGGCGGGGGGCGGGCCGGTGCCATCTGTTGAGCAAAAACCCTACTGGCGTGGGTCCAACACCGATTGCACCAGCGCGGTCAGCGCATTGACCAGCACGATAGCCAGTGCCGCCGCCACCAGCCCGGCCAGCACGACCGGTTGGTCCCGCCCCTGGATTCCGTTCAACACCAGCGCGCCCATTCCCGGCAGGCCGAACAGCAATTCCATCGTCAGCGTGCCGCCGAGCAGCCCG
>JAIXVH010000130.1 GCA_027483125.1 Acetobacteraceae bacterium
AAGCGGTATTCATCCCAGGCGAGTTTCGCGCCCCAGATGGTCAGGATGCCGAACATCAGGATGACCAGCAGCATGGCGCCGATCTCGAAGGCGCGGCGTGTGGCGGGCGGGCGGCTGTCCACGCAATAGCCGATGCGGATGTGCCGGCCAGCCGCGACCGCAAGGCCGGTGCCCAGCATGGTCACCACCACCATCAGCGCGACCGAATACTCCTCCGTGAAGGCGAGGCTGATATTGGTGACGTAGCGCGAGAACACGTTGGCCGCGGTGATTAGCGCGATCGCCGCCATGCCTGCGGCGATCAGCACTTTTTCCACCGTCAGCGGAACGCGGGTGCGTGGTTCGGGCTCCGGCGCGAAGGGGTCTTCTGTCACGCTGTTGCGCGTTGCACGATGGCTTCCGCGCGCCGCACCAGATCGGTGCCGACCTGCTGCGCCCAGCGGTCATAGACGGGGCGCGTGGCGGCGGCGAAAGCCTGCTTTTCAGCCGGCGTCAGCGTGACCACCTCGACATTGCGCCGCGCCAGTTCTTCGAGCGAGGTGCGGTTGCCATCGATGCCGATGCCCGCGCGGCTGCCCTCGATCTGCACGCGGGCGGCTTCGCGCGCGGACTCGCGCACGATCTCGCGGTCGGCCGGGGTGAAGCTGTCCCAGACCTGCTTGGAGACGGCCATGATCCCGGCATCGGCGCAGTAATTCCACACCGTCATGTGCCGCTGCGCCAGCGTGTCCATGCGGAAGGCCAGGAACAGGTTGATGGGGTTTTCCTGGCCGTCCACCGCGCCGGTCGACAGCGCAGGCTGTAGATCCGCGAAGGACATTTGCAGCGGATTCGCGCCGAGGGCCGTGAAAATCTCGTTGAAGATCACGCCGGCAGCGAAGCGGATGCGCAGGCCGCGCATATCGGCCGGCGTGCGGATCGGGCGGCGGGAATTGGAGAGTTCGCGGAAGCCGTTCTCGCCCCAGGCCATGGGCTCGATCTCGCGCGTGCGCAGCGCACGGAACAGCGTTTCGCCGATCTCGCCATTCACGATGGCGTCGAAGCCGCGATGGTCTCCCAGCAGCCAGGGCAGGGTGAACAGGTTCATCTCGCGCACCTGCGGCGCGATGTTGATGGTGGAGAAATTCACGAAATCGATCACGCCTTGGCGCATCGCCACAAGCTCACGAGTCTGGTCGCCGCCGACCAGCTGGCTGCCGGGATAGACGCGCACATTGATGCGCCCCTGCGTGCGTTCCGTGACCAGTTCCGCCCAGCGGAAGGCACCGGCGGCGTGCGGGATGGGCCGGTTGCCCACGGTCGAGAGCTTGTATTCGCTCTTGTACTGCTGCGCGCGCGCCAGCCAGGGCAGCGCGAGCGTGGAAGCGGTGCCGATCATGGCGGCGCGGCGTGTGGTCATGGTTGTTTCTCCCTTTCTGCGGATGATGGGCGCTGCACCCCGGATCAGGCAAGCATCTCGCGCGCGGCGGCGATGATGCGGGCCGGCGTGACCTTCAGCGCGTCTTCCAATGGCGGTGCGAAGGGCACCGGAACCTTCGGAAAACCAAGGCGACGGGCGCGTGTGCCGGGCAGGCGCTCGGCCATTCGGGCCACGACCTCGGCGCCGAACCCTGCGGTCACCACCGCCTCATGCGCGACCAGCAGGCGGCCGGTTCGCGCGACGGATGCGGCCACCGCCTCCTCATCCCAGGGCGCCAAGGTGCGCAGGTCCAGCAGGTCCACGCGGATACCCTGCGCGGCCAGTGCGTCGGCGGCTTCCTCGGCCAGTGGCGCGCAGGCGGACCAGCTGACCATGGTCAGCGCGTCGCCATGGCGCAGATGGCGGGCGCGGCCGAATTCCAGGGGTGCGATCTCGTCCGGCACATCGCCCGTCGCGCCCCATAAATTCTTCGGATCGAAGACCAGAACGGGGTCATCGCTGCGGATCGCGGAGACCATGGTGGCCGCTGCGTCCGCGGGTGTTGAAGGGCAGCACACGATCACGCCGGGCAAATGCGCGAACCAGCCTTCGAGCATCTGGCTGTGCTGTGCGGCGCTGTTGCGCCAGATGCCATGGGGCATGCGCACAACGACAGCGGGCCGCGCCTGGCCGCCGAACATGTAGCGGATCTTGGCGATCTGGTTCACCAATTCATCCATCGCGCACATGACGAAATCGAAGATGCGCATCTCGATGATCGGCCGTGTGCCGACCAGCGCCGCACCCAGCCCCGCACCCATGATGGTGCTTTCGGAAATCGGCGTGGAGACGATGCGGCGCGGGCCGAATTCCTCCAGGAAGCCGCGATACTGGCCGAACAGCCCGCCGCGCGCGACATCCTCGCCCAGCACCCAGATCCGTGGGTCGCGGCGCATTTCCTGCAAGACTGCCAGGCGCGTGGCTTCGGCCAGGGTGACATGGGGCATCAGGCGTTCTCCCCGATGACATCGGCAAAGGCGCTGGCGGGGTCGGGCCAGGGCGCGGCATTTGCGTGGGCGCGCAGGGCGCTCATCTCACGCAGCGCGTCGTCGCGCAGCGCGTCCAGCGCGGGTTGTGCGACACCCTCCGCGCGCAGCACCGATTCCAATCGTGCGATCGGGTCGTTCTCGCGGGCCGCGGCCACCTCATCGGTGGCGCGCCAGGTGGCGGCATCGGTGCTGGTATGGCCCGTCAGGCGATAGGTGCGGGCGTGCAGCAGGCGCGGCCCGCCGCCTGCGCGGATCGTCGCGACCAGCGCGGCAGTCGCGGCATCCACCGCCGCCGCGTCATTGCCGTCCACCGCCACCGCCGGAACGCCCAGCGATTCTGCGCGCGCGGCAACGCCTGGGCCTGCGGTCACGCTGGCCGTCGCGGTGAAAGCAGCGACGCCATTATCCTCGCACACGAACAGCACCGGCAGGCGGTACAGCGCGGCCCAGTTCAACCCTTCCAGGAAGGGGCCGCGATTGATCGCGCCATCACCGAACATGCAGCAGACGATGGCGTCGCTACCCAGCAATTGCAGCCCCTGCGCCGCACCGACCGCGATCGGAATCCCGCCCGAGACAACGCCATTCGCACCCAGCATGCCCACGGAAAAATCCGCGATGTGCATGGAGCCGCCCTTGCCGCCGCAGGACCCGCCCGCACGGCCGTAAAGCTCCAGCATCATGCGCGCGGCATCCGCGCCCTTGGCCAGCGCATGGCCATGCCCGCGATGGTTGGATGTCAGCCGATCATCAACGCGCAGATTGGCGCAAACGCCGGCGGCCACCGCTTCCTGGCCGATGGATGGGTGCAGCGGGCCCGGCACCTCGCCGGCCGCGTGGCCGGCCATGGCCGTTTCCTCGAAGGCGCGGATACGCTGCATGGTGCTGAGCAGCGCCAGCAATCGCGCGGAATTCGTCGCCATGCCACCTCCCCTTTTCGGGGAAGGATGGCGCAGCTTCACACGCCCGAACAGCCCAGCTTTTTCAGCGCCGCATCCACCCAGGATGCGTCATGCGTACCGGCCAGGATATTGGCCATCTGCGTTTCCTCGGCGGCCTTCTTGGCCTGCGCTGCGACCAGCACTTCCGCGCATTGATCGTAGGGCACGCAGAGGACGCCATCCTCATCGCCCAGGATCAGGTCGCCGGGGTTGATCACCATCCCGTCGATCGCGATGGCGGCGTTGATTTCGCCAGGGCCATCCTTGTACGGGCCGCGATGCGTCACGCCCGCGGCATAGACCGGAAATTCGCGCTCCCCGATCCAGCCGCAATCGCGGATGGCGCCGTTCAGCACGATGCCCGCGAGGCCCGCCTTGATCATGGAGCTCACCATCAATTCACCGATCAGCGCCTGCGTCAGGTCACCGCCGCCATCGACCACGATCACATCGCCAGGCTTGGCCAGCTGGATGGCTTTATGGATCATCAGATTGTCGCCAGGCCGCGTCTTCACCGTCAGTG
This sequence comes from Acetobacteraceae bacterium, assembly GCA_027483125.1. Taxonomy (GTDB): domain Bacteria; phylum Pseudomonadota; class Alphaproteobacteria; order Acetobacterales; family Acetobacteraceae; genus Rhodovarius. The sequence goes on from JAIXVH010000130.1 coordinate 3,913, forward strand.
CGGGGCCGGCCAGCACGCCGGCCTTGTGCATCGGCCGCAGCCGCGCGCCGGCGGCCACGATGCGCGACATGCAGTCCGACACATTCGCCACAGGCAGTGTGCGGAAGGCGTTGACGGTCTCGGCCGAAACGGCGCGGGTGCGGGGGTGGATGGCGAAGCCGACTGGCATGGATTCCTCCTGGGTTGGCGATTCCATCGCATCCTATGGCCGGCGGCGGAAGACCTCGATACCGGCGCCGGTGGCTTCGGGGAAAATCTGCGTCTTGGTGATGCGCACGCGCGCGGCCGCCACGCGTGGGTCGCGGAAGGCTTCTGCCAGCAATTCATCGGCCAGCGTTTCCAGGAATTCCACATGCGGCCGCCCGGCCCAGCCGCGCACCAGGTCGCGCACGGGGTCATAGTCCACAATGCCGGCGGCACTTGCCTGCACCGCACCCACGGGCACGAACATCTCGACATCCACCGAGAGGCGGTTGGGGCGCGCGGGGTGCTTTTCCCAAGGATGCATGCCGATCGCGACATCGACGGTAATGCCCGTCACGCGGGACGCGACATAGCCTTCGGGAAAGAGGTTCGCGGGGTCCATCGGGTTTCCTGTCTGCGGTGCGGCGCGTATATGCGGCGCGGTTTCCAGGTGGGAAGAGCATGGCGCGCAATGTGCTGATCACGGGTGGTGCGAAGCGCGTGGGTGCCGTGATTGCGCGCCGGCTGGCCGCCGCGGGCTGGGGGGTGGTGCTGCACCACAATGCCTCGGGCGCGGAAGCCGCGGCGCTGGCGGCCGAATTGCCGCGCGCCTGGACCGTGCAGGCAGACCTGGCCGATGCGGACGCCGCTGCCTCCCTGCCCGCCCGCGCGGCCGCGCTGGCCGGCGGTCTGCACGCGCTGGTCAACAACGCATCGCTGTTCGAATACGACACGCCTTCGGCCTTCGATGCCGCGCTGTTCATGCGGCACCAGGCGGTGAACCTGCTGGCGCCCGCGCTTCTGACCAAGGGATTTGCGGAACTGGCGGATGCGCAGGCCGTGGTGAACCTGCTCGACAATCGGCTCTACGCGCCGAACCCGGACTACTTCACCTATGCCCTGTCGAAATACGGGCTGCTGGGCATGACGGAAATGCATGCGCTGCACTTTGCGCCGAAGCTGCGCATCAATGGCGTGGCGCCCGGCATCGCGCTGGTCTCCGGTGACCAGACGGATGAGAACTTCCAGCGCGCCCACACCAACAACCCGATGCAGCGCGGCGTCACGCCCGATGATGTCGCGGCTGCGGTGCAATATCTGCTGGAGGCACCCGTGGTGACGGGTGAGGTCATCATCATCGATGGCGGGCAGCGCCTGCGCCGGCGCGGCCGCGATGTGGCCTTCGGCGCATGAAGCGCACGCGAACCGTCTTCGTGCGCGGCCTGGAGATGACCGCGCGGCTGGGCGTGCACCCGCACGAAAAAGCGGCACCGCAGCGCGTGGTCATTGGTATCGAACTGGCCGTCTGGGATGAGAGCGCGCCGGACGGCATCGGCCCGGACGCCCTCGAGCGCGTGGTGGACTACCAGGCGCTGGTCAATGTCGCGCGCGGCGTTGTCGCGCAGGGGCATGTGCTGCTGGTGGAGACGCTGGCGGAAACGATCGCCGCTGCCGCATTGCGGGACAGCCGCGTTCTGTCCGCGCGCGTGACCATCGAGAAGCCCGATGCCTTTCCCGACGCCGCAGCTGTCGGCGTTGTCATCGAGCGGACAAGAGATTGAAACAACAGCCGTTACACCAGACCTGGAGTTTTTTTCGTCCACCGCTGGCGGGGCTGCAACAGCATATGCGGCCGATCAATCCCCTCGACCACCACGACAGCGGAACGAACCCGTTGGCCATTTGCAATATATCATCAAATCAAAGGGTTATTCCTTCTGCCCAAGCAATGGGCATTGCGTGAGGATTGGCTGTTACCAGTGGGTTACTGCCTCTCGGGTGCCAGATGCCCACAGGGTTATCCACAGAATCCGTGGAGAACTCCCGAAACCCCGCCTACAGCTTGAGCCTTCTGGAAATCCCAGCCACACAACCGCCGATGGCAGCTGATTCCGAGCCTTCTTCTGAGCCTTCCATGCAGGGCCTGGCGGTGATCGAAGCCGCGTTGGTCACCATGCCAGCGCAGCCCGGCGTATATCGCATGCTCGATGCGCGTGGCGATGCGCTCTATGTGGGCAAGGCACGCTCGTTGAAGAAGCGTGTCGTGTCCTACACGCAGGTCTCGCGCCTGCCAGAACGCCTGCGCCGCATGGTGTTCGAAACCCGCCGCATGGAGGTCATCACCACCGCCAGTGACGCCGAGGCGCTGCTGCTGGAAGCCAACCTCATCAAGAAGTTGCGGCCGCGATTCAACATCGTGCTGCGCGACGACAAATCCTACCCCTGGCTGATGTTGAGCGAGGACCACCCCTTCCCGCAGATCGCCAAGCATCGCGGCGAAAGGCGCAAGGGCGCCACCTATTTCGGTCCCTTCGCCTCCGCCTGGGCGGTGAGGCAGACCATCACCGCCTTGCAGCGCGTCTTTCTGCTGCGCAGCTGCGCCGATACGGTGTTCGCCACGCGCGACCGGCCTTGCCTGCTCTACCAGATCAAGCGCTGCTCGGCGCCCTGCGTCGATCGCATCGCGCCGGCGGACTACGCGGACCTCGTCGCGCAAGCCAAGCAATTCCTGGCGGGCGAGACGCCCAGCATCCAGAAGCGCCTGGCCGCCGAGATGGAATCCGCCGCCGAAGCGCTTGAATTCGAACGTGCTGCGTCCCTTCGTGATCGAATCCGCGGGCTCACGCATATCCAGGGCAGCAGCCGCATCAACATGGATGGCGTGGGTGATGCCGATGTGGTCGCGCTGCACATGGCGGCCGGCCAGTCCTGCGTGCAGGTGTTCTTCTTCCGCGGCGGGCGCAACAACGGCAATCGCCCGTATTTCCTGACGCACAGCAAGACCGACATCACGCCGGAAGAGGTGATGGAAAGCTTCCTCACGCAGCTCTACGAGGAATTGCCGCCGCCGCCTTTGGTGCTTCTTTCGCACGAGCCGGGTGACGCCGCCTGGATCGCCGAGGCGCTGACCGTCAAGACCAATCGCCGCGTGGAACTGCATCGCCCCCAGCGTGGCGACAAGCGTGCCGCCGTCGAACACGCTGAGACCAATGCGCGCGAAGCACTCGAACGCCGCCTGGCCGAAGGCACCGCGCAGGCCGCGCTGCTGGAAGGTGTCGGCACCTTGTTCGACCTGCCGGAAACGCCCGCGCGCATCGAGGTCTATGACAACTCCCACATCATGGGGACCAACGCCTATGGCGCCATGATCGTGGCCGGCAATATGGGCTTCAACAAATCCGCCTATCGCAAGTTTGCCATCCGCGAAGCCAAGCCCGGCGATGATTTCGGCATGATGCGCGAGGTGCTGGACCGCCGCTTCTCCCGCGCGCTGAAGGAAGACCCGACGCGCGATGGCGAGACCTGGCCCGATCTGGTGCTGATCGATGGCGGCCAG
>JAIXVH010000467.1 GCA_027483125.1 Acetobacteraceae bacterium
AGCGTGAAGGCGAGCGATGTCATGATGATCGGGCGCAGGCGCTGGCGCGCCGCCTCCTCGGCCGCGTCCACCAGTGAAAGACCGCGGTTGAACGCTTCACGCGCGAATTCCACGATCAGGATGGCGTTCTTGGCTGTCAGCCCGATGGTCGCCAACAGGCCGACCTGGAAATACACGTCATTGGACAGGCCGCCGAACAGCGTGGCGAGCACCGCCCCCAGCACGCCCAGCGGCACCGCCAGCATCACGGCGGTCGGGATCGACCAGCTTTCGTAGAGTGCCGCCAGACACAGGAACACCACCATCAGCGACAGCGCATAAAGCGCCGGCGCCTGGCCCGCAGATTGCCGTTCCTGGAAAGAAATCCCGCTCCACTCGAAGCCGAAGCCCGCGGGCAATTGCGCGACAAGGCGCTCCATCTCGGCCATCGCCTGGCCGGTCGTATAGCCCGCAGCCGGCTGGCCCTGGATCTCGCGGGAGGCGATGCCATTGAACCGTTCCAGCCGCGGCGAGCCGAAGGCCCATTCGGTGCGGCCGAAGGCGGAGAATGGCACCATCTGCCCCTGCGCGTTGCGCACGAACCATTTGTCGAGGTCGCCCGGCGTCATGCGCGAATCCTGATCGCCCTGCATGAAGACCCGCTTGACCCGCCCACGATCCATGAAGTCGTTGACGTAGGTCGCGCCCCAGGCGGTGGCCAGGGTGGTGTTCACCTCGGTGACGGAAAGCCCAAGCGCGCTGGCGCGTTCCCAATCCACGATCAGGCGGAACTGCGCCTCGTCATTCAGGCCATTGGCGCGCACCCGCGTCAGCACCGGGCTGGCCGAGGCCAGGCGAAGCAGCTGGTCGCGCGCGGACATCAGCGCGGCATGGCCCTGGCCGCCGCGGTCGAGAAGCTGGAAGGAAAAGCCGGTGGCGTTGCCCAGTTCACGCACGGCGGGCGGCGAGGAGGCGATGATCAGCGCGTCCTGGTAGGTGCCGAAACGCGCATTGATCCGCGCCGTCAGGGCCTGGACATTGTTCTCCGGGCCGCGCCGCACATCCCAGTCGCGCAGGGTGATGAAACCCAGGCCCGAATTCTGGCCGCGGCCGCCGAAGCTGAACCCATTGATCGCGAACAGGTTGTCGACCACGCCGGCCTCCTCCTCGCGCAGGTAGCGGCCCAGCTCGTCCAGCGCGCGCTGCGTGCGGTCGGCGGTCGCACCCGGCGGCGCGGTCACCTGCGCGAAGGCGATGCCCTGGTCCTCATTCGGCAGGAAGCCGCCAGGCACCCGCATGAAGGCGTAGCCCAGGGCGCCCAGCAGCGCGACATAGATGAGCATCATCCGCACCGGCCGGCGCATGCTCGCGCGCACGCCGCCGACATAGCCGCGCGTTGCCCGGTCGAAGCCGCGGTTGAACCAGCCGAAGAAGCCGCGCGTGCCCTGGCCGGGCTTGTGCGGCTTCAGCATGGTCGCGCAGAGCACCGGCGTGAAGAAGATGGCGACCAGCACCGACAGGGTCATGGCGGTGGCGATCGTCACCGAGAATTGGCGGTAGATGACGCCCACCGATCCACCGAAGAAGGCCATCGGCAGGAACACCGCCGAGAGCACCAGGCCGATGCCGATCAGCGCGCCGGTGATCTGGTCCATGGATTTGCGCGTGGCCTCGATGGGCGAGAGATGATCCTCCGCCATCACGCGCTCGACATTCTCGACCACCACGATGGCGTCATCCACCAGCAGGCCGATGGCGAGCACCAGGCCGAACATGGTCAGGGTGTTGACGCTGAAGCCCAGCGCCTGGAGCACCGCGAAAGTGCCCAGCAGCACCACCGGAATGGCCATGGTCGGGATCAGCGTGGCGCGCAGGTTCTGCAGGAACAGGAACATCACCACGAAGACCAGCGCCACCGCCTCGAGCAGCGTGGTGATGACGCTCTTGATGGAGCGCTGCACGAAGGGGGTGGTGTCCTGCAGATAGGCGACCTCGAGCCCGGGCGGGAAGCTCGGGCGCAGCCGCTCGACGGTGGCGCGGACCGCGGCCGCCGTGTCGAGCGCATTGGCGCCGCTGGCCAGGCGGATGCCGATGCCGCTGGCCGGCCTGCCATCGAGCAGGGTGGTGATGGCGTAGTTCTCGCCACCGATCTCGATGCGCGCGACATCGCGCAGCCGCACCTGGGAGCCGTCAGCGCGCACGCGCATCAGGATGGCGCCGAACTCCTCCACGGTCTGCAGGTAGGACGGGCCGATGATGGTGGCATTGAGCTGCTGGCCGGGCCGTGCCGGCAGGCCGCCCATCTCGCCGCTGGAAACCTGCACATTCTGCGCCCGCACCGCGGCCGCGACATCGGACGGCGTCAGCCCGAAATTGATCAGCCGCGCCGGGTCCAGCCAGATGCGCATGGCGTATTGCGCGCCGAAGATCTGGAAATCGCCCACACCGGGCGTGCGGCTGATCGGGTCCTGCAGATTGGTCACGAGGAAATCGGAGATATCCAGCCGTTCCATGCGGCCATCGGTCGAGACGAAGCCGACCACGAGCAGGAAATTGCCCGAGGATTTGACGACCCTGATGCCCTGCTGCTGCACCGCCTGCGGCAGGCGGGGAACCGCCAGCTGGACGCGGTTCTGCACCTGCACCTGGGCGGTGTCGGAATTGGTGCCCGGCGCGAAGGTCAGCTGGATGCGGGCCTGGCCATCCTTGGTGGTCTGGGAGTCGAAGAACAGCAGGTTGTCGATGCCGCTCAACTGCTGCTCGATGACCTGCACCACCGTCGACTGGACAGTCTCGGCCGAGGCGCCGGGAAAGGTGACGTTGATGGAGATGGCAGGCGGCGCAATCGCCGGGAACTGCGCGACGGCCATGCTGCGCAATGCCAGCACGCCCGCCAGCATCATCCCGATGGCGATGACCCAGGCAAAGACCGGGCGATCGATGAAGAAGCGTGCCATGGATCAGCCCTAGCTTGCGGCGCGCGCGGGGGCGCGCTCGGTGGCCTGCACCCGCGTGCCGGCGCGGACGCGCTGCAGGCCCTCGATCACCACGCGGTCGCCGGCCGCAACACCCTCGGTCACCAGCCAGTCATTGCCGATGACGCGGCTGGCGCGCAGCACGCGCTGCTCCACCACCCCTTCGGCGTTCACCACGAAGGCCATGGGCTCGCCACGCGACGTGCGCATGACCGCGCGCTGCGGCACCAGGATGGCGCGGTCGGTGACCCCTTCCTCCATGCGCGCGCGGACGAACATGCCGGGCAGCAGCAACTGGTCGGGATTGGGGAACACGGCGCGGATCGTCACCGAGCCGGTGCCCTGATCGACGATCGCCTCGGAGAACTGGATTTCGCCGGCATGCGGATATTCGGAGCCATCCTCCAGCAACAGCCGCGCCACAGCGCGGTCGGCCGAAGGGCGGCGCAGCGCCCCGCTCGCCAGGTCGCGCCGCTGCTGCAGCAGCACCGAACTGGGCTGCGTGATGTCCACCAGGATCGGGTCAAGCTGCGTGACCGAGACCAGCGCGGTGAGCTGGTTGGCGGTGACCAGCGCACCCGGCGTCACGGTCGAGCGGTTCGTGCGGCCGGAAATGGGCGAGGCGACGCGCGTGTAGTTCAGGTCGATGCGCGCGGTCTCCAGCGCCGCACGGGTCGAGAGGATGTCCGCCTGGGCCTGGCGCAGCGTCGCCTCGGCGTTTTCCAGGTTCTGCTCGCTGACCACCTGCGACCGCGCGAGGGAACGCAGACGATTTGCCGTGCTCGATGCCAGGCGCTCCGTCGCCTCGATACGGGTGAGCGCCGCCTCGGCGCGCCGCACCGCGGCTTCGAAGGGAGCGGGGTCGATCTGGAACAGCGGCTGGCCAGCGGTGACCGCCTCACCCTCAACGAACAGGCGCTCGCGCAGCACGCCGCCCACCTGCGGGCGCACCTCCGCCACGCGGAACGGCGCGGTGCGGCCTGGCAGGACGGAGCTGACAGGGATCTCCCGGCGCTCGAGCGTCTGAACGGTCACGGCGACCGGCGCGGGGGCCGGCGGGGGAGAGCTCGCCGAGGCGCGGGTGGAGTTCTCCTTGCAGCCGGTTGTGACCAGCAGCATCAGGCCGAAGGCCAGCAGCAGGCGTGCGCGACCCCTGGAGGCGCGGAACACAGGCGAGCGCAGTGGCGGCAGCGCACCAAGCTGTTGGGGCATGGAGCCTCATTTCCGATCGGTCATTGCGTGAGGCGAACCGTATGTTGGGACTCCTGCCAAACTGCAAGCGACGTTTCCGATTGAAACAGTCGGTCCAGGGCCGGCCTTGCCGCAGATGCCTCTTTGTTGTGCGGGCAGGCTGTCAACGGCGGACGAATTTCAGGCCCGGGTGGGGGAGCAAAAGCAGGCGAGTTGTTCGTGGCGGGGTGCTGGCATGGTGGGTGAGCCGGTCCGGTTGCGCGCGAAGGCCTGGATGTTGTCCATCGTTGAATGCTTTGAGACAGCGCAGACGGCTGGCTGACGGAGCGCCTCAAGCCGGCGCCTCGGGGCGCGGCCAAAGCTCCCATGCAAAATGCACCAAGGCTTCCACCACCGCCTCCGGCTGCTCCGGCAGCAGCGCATGGCCGGCGCGCTCCACCACCACGCGGCGCGTCAGTGGGCCGAGGGAAGCCCGCAGCTCGGCCTCGGAGGGCGGCGGGGCGATCGCATCCTCGCCGGCGGCCAGGTAGAGCAGCGGGTGCGTCTCGGCGGCGCGCAGCCAGGCGCGGTCCTGCGTGGCGGC
>JAIXVH010000359.1 GCA_027483125.1 Acetobacteraceae bacterium
CCCCAAAATCTCTCTCCAAGGGCCAATTCTCTCCGAACCTGTTGACTTGGCCGATTTAGTACGGATTTCATAAGCTATTGAAATCCCAAATTATTCAATTAGATCAACGAATTGTCAGTGGCGGAGGGGATGGGATTCGAACCCACGAAAGGGATTATCTCCCTTTAACGGTTTAGCAAACCGCCGCCTTCGGCCACTCGGCCACCCCTCCGCGGGTGCTTACGAAGTTACACGGCGTATGCGCCGCCGGTGTAACCGCCCGGCCGCCCGGCGTCAAACCTCAGTTGAGCTTCACCTCGAAGCCCCGCTTGGTCGCCGGCCGCGCCATCATGCGCTCGTACCAGGCGGCCACGTTCGGCAGGTCATCGAAGGGCACCATGTGCCGCTCATGCCGCCAGGCCCAGCCCAGGATGGCGAAATCCGCGATCGAGGGCTCGCCCGCCGTGGCCACAAAGTCCCGGCCCGCCAGCCTGCGGTCCAGCACGCCGTAGAGGCGCTTGGTCTCCGTGTGGTAGCGGTTGAAGCCGTAGTCGCGCGCCGGCCCCTCGGGCTGCATCAGGAAATGGTGCACCTGGCCGGGCATGGGGCCGAGGCCACCCATCTGCCACATCAGCCATTCCTGCACGGCCACGCGCCCACGCGCGTCCTTGGGCATGAAGCGGCCGGTCTTGTCCGCCAGGTACAGCAGGATGGCGCCGCTCTCGAACACCGTGATGGGCTGACCATCCGGCCCCTCAGGGTCGCGGATCGCGGGGATGCGGTTATTGGGCGCGAACGCCAAAAATTCCGGGTTGAACTGCTCGTTCTTCGAGATGTTCACCGGGTGCACGCTGTAGGGCAGGCCCATCTCCTCCAGCGCCACGGAAATCTTGCGGCCATTGGGGGTGTCCCAGGTCCAGAGTTCAATCATCTCTACCTCGCTTGGAATTGTTTGGCGCCGAACATGTTCTCGCGCTCTTCATCGGACATCGCGCCGCGGCGCTGGTTTTCGGACAGCACCTCCACGCCCCGCTGCACGGCGGGCCGTGCGGCGATCGCGTCATGCCAGCGTTTCACCGCCGGGTAGTCGTCCAGGTTGATGCCGCGCCGGTCCGGATTGCGCACCCAGGGGAAGGTCGCGATATCCGCCACCGAATATTCGCCGGCCAGGAATTCCGCCTCCGACAGGCGCTTTTCCAGCACGCGGTGCAGGCGGGCCACCTCATTGGCATAGCGCGTGATGGCATAGGGGATCTTCTCCGGCGCATAGGCCGCGAAGTGGTTGTACTGGCCGAACATCGGGCCGACGCCGCCCATCTGGAACATCAGCCATTGCAGGCAGGTGTAGCGCGCGGCGCCGCTGGCGGGCAGCAACGCACTGCCGGTCTTTTCGGCCAGGTACATCATGATGGCGGCACTCTCGAAGATCACCGTCTCGCCATCGACCATCGCGGGGATGCGGTGGTTGGGCGTGATCTTCAGGAAGTGTTCCGCGAATTGCTCGCCCTTGCCGATATTCACCGGGATCACCCGGTATGGCAGGCCCAACTCCTCCAGCATGATGTGGACCTTGTGCCCATTGGGCGTAGGCCAGGTGTAGAGGTCGATCATTGGGCTCTCCTTGGGGTCAGCCTGCCCCAGAACCGGGGGCAGGTCAGCCCTACCGCACCAGCATCAGCGTCAAGGTCGGAAAGATGCTCAACAGCACCAGCACCACCGCCGTCACCAGGCAATACGGAATGGTCCAAAGAAAGATCTGCCCCGGCTTCATCCCCGTCACCGCGGCGGCGATGAACAGCGCGATCCCCACCGGCGGCGAGACCAGCCCCAGCACCAGGTTGATGCTGACCACCACACCGAAATGCACCGGGTCGATGCCATACACCTCGGTCGCGATCGGCAGCAGGATCGGCACCACCATGATCAGCCCGGGGATGCCGTCGATCACGGTGCCGATCACCAGCAGCATGAAGTTCACCAGCAGCATGAAGGATATCGGCCCGGTGGCGATGGTCTGGATCCAGGCGGCGATGTCCTGCGGCACCTTGCCGAAGGTCAGCACCCAGCCGAACACGGCCGCGGTCGCCACCATGAACAGCACCACGGCGGCATTGCGCCCGGCCGCGTAGAACATGCGCGGGATGTCGCGGTCATGGAATTCGCGGGTGATGAAGCGCCCGATCAGATAGGCCGCGACACAGGCCACGGCGGCACTTTCGGTGGCGGTGGCGATACCGGTGGTGATGCTGCCGATGATGACCGCCGGGATCGCCAGCGTCAGCGCGCCATCGCGCAGCAGCACGCCGCGTTGCCGCCAGGAGAGCGGCTGCGGCGTCGGGAAGGGCCGCACCAGCCCGATGCAGAACACCACCAGGATGAAGCCCGCCGTCAGCATCAGCCCGGGGATGATACCGGCGATGAACATGTCCCCGGTCGCCACCCGCGCCAGCACCGCATAGACCACGAACATCATGGAGGGCGGGATGATCGGCGCGAGCAACCCCGCCGATGCGGTGGTCGCCACCGAGAAGCGGCGATCGTAACCTTCCTTGTCCATCTGCGGCACGATCACGCGCGACATGATGGCGATCTGCGCCGCGGCCGAGCCCAGGATGCTGGCCATCAGCGCATTGGCCAGGATGTTGATGTACGCCAGCCCCCCGCGCACCGTGCCCACGAAGGCGCGTGCCAACCCGATCAGCCGCGTGGTGATGCCCCC
>JAIXVH010000259.1 GCA_027483125.1 Acetobacteraceae bacterium
CCGCGGGTGAGGCGCAGGATGGGCTGGTCGTCGCCGGGTTCGTCCTCCTCGGCCTCGGTCGTGGCGAAGGGGTTGAGCCGGTCGAGCGCCAGCCATTCGGGCGCGGCGCAGGCCGGGAGCAGGAGCAAAGCGAGCATAAGTAGCGTACGCATTATATGGAGGCATTAACACATGCCCGCGTTAGTTGCGACAGTGAATCGTTGTCGCATCAGTGCCGCATGGCGCATCGCGCCTGGCCATCACGATGGCCGCGCCGGCCACCGCCTTGCCCCGCCGCCCCCCATGCGGCACACCCGCGCACCATGTCCGCTGACCCCACCCTTCGCGCCACCAAGGCCTGGCCCTTCGAGGAAGCCGCCCGTCTCTCCGACCGCCTGGCCGCGCAGGGCAAATCGCATGCGCTGTTCGAGACCGGCTACGGCCCCTCCGGCCTGCCGCATATCGGCACCTTCGGCGAGGTCGCGCGCACCTCCTGGGTGCGGCACGCCTTCACCGCGCTCACCGGCCTGCCCTCGCGCCTGATCGCCTTCAGCGATGACATGGATGGCCTGCGCAAGGTCCCGGACAATGTGCCGAACAAGGAATTGCTGGCGGGCTTCCTGGGCAAGCCGCTGACCCGCATCCCCGACCCCTTCGGCACGCATTCGTCTTTCGGCGCGCACAACAACGCGCGCCTGCGCGCCTTCCTCGACGCCTTCGGCTTCGAATATGAATTCGCTTCCTCCACCGACTACTACGCCGAAGGCCGCTTCGATGCCGCGCTGATCCGCATGGCCGAACGCCATGAGGAAATCCGCCAGATCATCCTGCCCACCCTCGGCCCCGATCGCCGCGCCACCTATTCGCCCTTCCTGCCCATCCACCCCGTCACCGGCATCGTCATGCAGGTGCCGATGGAGGAGGTGCGCGCCGATGGCACGCTGGTCTGGCGCGATGAGGCGGGCACGCGCTTTGAAACCCCGGTCACCGGCGGCCATTGCAAGGCGCAGTGGAAGGCCGATTGGGCTTTGCGCTGGTATGCGCTGGGCGTGGACTATGAAATGTCCGGCAAGGACCTAATCGACTCTGTGCGCCTGTCCTCCGCCATTTGCCGCGCGCTGGGTGGCGAGCCGCCGGTCAGCCTGACCTATGAGCTGTTCCTGGATGAAGCCGGCCAGAAGATCAGCAAGTCCAAGGGCAATGGCCTGACGATCGACGACTGGCTGCGCTACGGCCCGCCGGAGTCGCTGGCGCAGTTCATGTACAACCAGCCGACGCGCGCCAAGCGGCTGTATTTCGATGTCATCCCGCGTGCGGTGGATGAATACCTGCAACATGCCGAGCGCGGCAGCGACCCCGCATCGCCGGCCTGGCATATCCATGCGGGCGCTGTGCCCAACAGCGCGCATAGCCCGCTTTCCTACCAGACGCTGCTGAACCTTGCCGCGGTCGCGGCCGCGGACAATGCCGATGACCTGTGGGCCTTCGTGCGCAACTACGCGCCCGATGCCACGCCCGAAAGCGCCCCTTTCCTGGATGTGCTGGTGCAGCGCGCCGTCGCCTATTGCCAGGATTTCGTCCGCCCCGGCCTGAAGCCGCGCGCCCCCACGCCCCAGGAACGCGAGGGCCTGGAAGACCTGATCCTGCGGCTGGAGGACGCGCATTTCGCCATCGACGCCCTCCCCCCCGGCGCCGAACGCGCGAAAGCCATCCAGGACATCATCTATGATGCCGGCCGCCGCGAACCCTTCGCCGTGCCCAACAAGGACGGCTCCGTGGGCGTGGGCCGCACTTGGTTCAACGCGCTCTACCAGGTGCTGCTGGGCGCCGATGAAGGGCCGCGCTTCGGCTCCGTCGTCGCGGCCTATGGCGTGCCACGCACCGTGCAACTGATCCGCGAGGCGCTCACGCGGTGATGCAGGCTTTGCGCCGATACGGGCCGACAGTCTTCGGCCTGCTGCTGCTCGCCGGCGCGGTCTTCGTGGTGCAGCGGGAATTCCGCAACCTCTCGGTGGCGCAGGTGCGAGAGGCGATGGGCGCCATCCCGTACAGCGCGCTGTGGATCGCCGCGGGCTTCACCATCCTGGCCTATCTGGTGCTGGCCATCTACGACAAGCTCGGCTCGATCTATGCCGAGAAACCCGCCAGCTGGCCGCGTTCGCTGCTGGCCTCCTTCTGCGGCTATTCGCTGGCGCACAACCTGGGTTTCGCCGCGGTCTCGGGCGCGGCCGTGCGGCTGCGGCTGTATTCGGCCTGGGGCTACAACACGGTGCAGATCGCCAAGGTCATCGGCTTCACCAGCCTGACCTTCGGCCTGGGCGGGCTGGCGCTGGCGGGCCTGGTGCTGGTGGTCGAGCCCGAGGTGATCCCCTGGTTCGGCAGCAATGCGCCGCGCTGGGTCATGCAGCTGCTCGCGGTGCCGCTCTGGGGCGTGGTCGCAGCCTATGTCGTGCTGTCGCGCTTCTACCGGCATGTGCGCGTCTTCGGCCATGAGATCGAATTGCCGGGCCTGCGCATGGCACTCGCGCAGACCGTGCTCGCCACCGTCGATGTCGCGGTGACGGCGGCGATCTTCTACGCGCTGCTGCCCCCGGCCGAGGGGCTGACCTTCGTGAAGTTCGTCGGCATCTACCTGGCGGCCTATGCGCTGGGCATCTTCGCCTCCGTCCCCGGAGGCCTGGGCGTGTTCGACGGCGCGATCCTGATCGGCCTTGCGCCCTATATGCAACCGGCCGAGGTGGTGGGCGCGCTGCTGGTCTTCCGCCTGTACTACTACATCATCCCGCTGTTCATCGCGGGCGCGCTGTTCGCGGGCTTCGAGGTCTCGCAGCGGCGGCACATCCTGGAACGCTTCACCGCGCTCGGCCGCGGTGCCACCAGCCTCGAGGCGCCGGTCATGGCCGGGCTGGTCGCGCTGGCCGGTGCCTTGATGATCTTCCTCGGCGCGATCCCGGCGCATAGTGCCTCGGCGCTGACGCTGGGGGGCACCGGGCTTGCCGCGGCGTCGCAATTCGCGGCCTCGATCTTCGGTTCATTGCTGCTGGTCATGTCCTATGGGCTGGCGCGGCGGCTGGCCATCGCCTGGACCTTGTCGCTCTGCCTGCTGGGCCTGGGCATCATCGCCGTCATCCTGCGCGGCGAGGCCTGGTATGCCTGGTCGCCGTTGGCGCTGGTGCTGGTGCTGCTGCTGGCCATGCACAGCGCCTTCTACCGGCGTTCGCGGCTGCGCACCGAACCGCTCTCGCCCGAGGCGATGGTGCCACTGGTCGCGGTCGCGCTGTGCGGCCTGACGCTGGCACTGGTCGGCCACCGCCCGGACATGCAGGACAGCGCCTGGTGGGAAGTGCTGTTCGAGGACAGCGCGCCCGACGCGCTGCGCTTCACCGTGGGCCTGACGGCGGTGCTGCTGCTGGCCGGTGCCGCGCGGCTGCTGCGCCCGCAGCGCATCCGCCCGCTGCCCTTTGACATGCACACCAGGCGCATGCTGACCGACTGGCAGGGCGCCACCCCCGAACGCGCCGATGGCGTGCTGATGGGTGAGGCCGGCCGTGCCGCGCTGGCCTTCTCGCGCCTGCCGCCGATCTGGATCGCGCATGGCGATCCGGGCGGCGAGGCGGCCGATGCCGTCAGTGTGATCTGGCGCTTCCGCGACCTGGCCGAACGCGCCGGCGCCCGGCCCGCCTTTGTCGATGTGGGGCCTTCGATGCTGCATCTCTATGCCGATATCGGCCTGACCGCGGTGCCCATGGCCGGCCGGCCTGGCCGCTTCATCGCCTGCCGCGCCGAGCAGGATCTCGAAAGACTCGCACCCGATGCTTGACCGGTTGCGGCGTGAATTGCGAATCTGCCGTCCCATGGGGTGGGGGTTGCTTCGCGGATCGGCTGGCCTGGGGCTCGCGGCGCTGATGGCGCTGTCGGGCGATGCGGCCGCGCAATCCATGCTGGGCAGCCAGCCCGCGACCCCGCCGGCCCGCCCGGCCGAGGCCGCGCGCCCTGCAACGCCACCCGCCGCCGCCACCACGCCCGCACCCGCCCGCCCACAGGCAGCGCCGCCAGCCGCAAGCACGCCCGGCGCGACAACGCCCGCACCCGCCCGCCCACAGGCCGCGCCGCCAGCCGCGAGCACGCCCGGCGCCACCCAGCAGCCCCGCCCGCGCCCGCCACAGCAACAACAACAACAGCAGGGCCAACAGCAGCGCCGCCCACAGGGCCAGCAGCAACAGCAGCAGCGCCGACCGGTGACGCCGCCGGCCGCAGCCCCCGCCGCCACGCCCCCGGCCGCGGCCGCACCACCGCCGCCCGAGCCGCCCATCCCGCCGCGCGGCGCGGTGACCAACCTGCCCACGCCGCGCTTCGCCGCCCTGCGCAGTGACCGCGTGAATCTGCGCGTCGGCCCCGATACGCGCTTCCCGATCGAATGGCGCTATGAACGCCGCGACCTGCCGGTGATGATCATCCGCGAGCATGACCAGTGGCGGCGCATCCGCGATGTGGATGGCACCGAGGGCTGGGTGCACCAGTCCAACCTGACGCCTGGCCGCCGCACCTTCCTGGTGCGCCAGATCGAGGGCGGGGATGTACCGCTGCGCCGTCGTGGCGATGCCGAAAGCCCGGTGGCGGCCAGGCTGCGCCCGGGCGTGATCGGCCGGCTGCGCGCCTGTGAGGCGGGCAGCGCGTTTTGCGAGGTGCAGGCGGGGGAGGCGCGCGGCTTCGTGGCGCGGACGCATATTTTTGGCGCGCTGGCGGATGAGGAGTTCCGACAGTAGGGCGCCGGCATTTTTCCGTGGCTGACGCCACGGGCTGCAAATACCCCAGCGGGCAGCTTTCCGTGGCTTACGCCACGGGCTGCACGCACCCCAGCGGGCAGCTTTCCGTGGCTTACGCCACGGGCTGCACGCTGAGCGCCGCCGGCAGCTTGAAGGTGATGCGCTCCTCGGCGACCACCACTTCCTCGCTGGTCAGCGCATAGCGTTCGCGCATCCGG
>JAIXVH010000109.1 GCA_027483125.1 Acetobacteraceae bacterium
GCTGCCTTTGGCAGCCCAGACCCGCGTCAGGGTGCCCTGCTGGCCAACCCTTGCTTCGTCTGTAAGCGCAGCGACGAGGCCCATGGCGCGCAGCGTGACGGTCAGGCGTTTTGGGGGTCCGCCCAGCACCACGGCATGAGCTCATCGATGCGGCTATTGGGCCATCCCTTGACGAGCCGGCTCAGCACGTCGGTGAAGTAGCGCTGCGGATCGACGCCGTTGAGCTTGCAGGTCTCGACCAGGGAGGCGACGGCCGCCCATCGCGCCCCGCCGTCGTCGCCGGAGGCGAACAGCGCGTTCTTCCGGCTGAGGCAGATCGGCCGAATGGCGCGCTCGACGGTGTTGTTGTCGAGTTCGATCCGACCGTCGTCCAGGAACCGCACCAGGCCATCGCGATGATTCAACGTGTAGCGGATAGCTCCCGCCGTGGGGCTTCCGCCGGGCAGGCGTGCCAGTTGCTCCGAGAGCCAGGCGAACAGCGCCTCGACGAGGGGACGGCTCTGTTCCTGCCGGCCCACTCGACGGAGGTCGGGTGGCTTGCCGCGCAGGTCGGTCTCGATCGCGTAGAGGGCGGCGATACGCTGCAGCGTCTCCTGTGCGATCGGCGCGGTCTTGCCCCTCGCCAGCTCGATGAATTCCCGCCGCACATGGCTCCAGCAGAATGCCAGCGTGATGCCGCCATCCGCCGCGGCCAGCGCCTTGTAGGCGGCGTAGCCGTCGCATTGCAGGATGCCCCGGTAGCCCGCCAGCAGCGCCTTCGCGTGCTCTGCGCCGCGGCCTGGCGCGTAGTGGAACACCACTGCCGGCGGGTCGGCCCCGCCCCAGGGTCGGTCGTCGCGCGCGATCGCCCAGGCATAGCCCTTCTTCGTTCTGCCGCGGCCGGGGTCGAGGACCGGCATGGTGGTCTCGTCGGCGAACAGCCTTGCCGAGTTCAGCAGGATCTCCCGCATGCGGCGCACCACGGGCACGCACTCCATCGCGCCCGCGCCGGCCCAGTCGGCCAGCACCTCGCGGCCGATCTCGATCCCCTGCCGCGCCAGGATCTGCGACTGGCGATACAGCGGCAGGTGGTCGGCGTAGCGCGAGACCAGGACGTGGGCGACCGTCGCCTCGGTCGGCATGCCCCCCTCGATCAGGCGGGCAGGTGCGGGCTCCTGCAAGACCACCCCCGGGCAGGCGCGGCAGGCCAGCTTCGGGCGCTTGGTCACGACGACGCGGAACTGGGCGGGGATCACGTCCAGCCGCTCCGCGGCATCGACGCCGATCTCGACCAGCGGGCCCTGGCAGCAGGGGCATGCCGTCGCCTCGGGCAACAGTACGACCTCGATGCGCGGCAGATGCGCCGGCAGCCGGCCACGGCCGGCACGTCGGCGCTTGGCCTGATTGTCGCGCAGCGTCGGAGACGCCTTGCCCGCCTCGGCCGCGTTGGCGGCCAGCGTCGCCTCGATCTCCTCGAAGGCGAACAGCAACTGGTCCTCGGGAAGCTTCTCCGACTTCGTCCCGAACTGCCGGCGCTTGAGCTTCAGCAGCAGGTGCTGGAGCCGCTCATTCTGGCTCGCCAGCGCATCACGTTCGGCTGTGATGCTGCCGAGCTCGGTGCTGAGCGCGTCGACCAACGACCGCGTCTCGAGCAGCAGCGCGCGCAACGTCGCTGCATCCTCCGGCAGGCTCGGCGTGTCGTCATCGGCGGCGCGCATCATGCGGTGATTCTAGGCAGGGACGCTGGGCGTGGGAATCTCCCGCGTCGCCTGGACGCGTCGCCAATCGATGCCGTCGAACAGCGCGGCAAACTCCACCGGTGTCAGGCGCACCACGCCGTCCACGATCGCCGGCCAGCGGAACGTGGAAGCCTCCAACTGCTTCCAGACGAGAACCAGGCCGCTGCCGTCCCAGAGCAGGATCTTGATCCGGTCGGCACGACGCGAGCGGAACACCAGCACCGCGCCCGAGAAGGGATCGGCGCCCAGCACCTCGGCAGCAAGCGCGGCCAGGCTATGGGCACCGCGGCGGAAGTCGACGGGCTTTGTCGCCAGCAGGATCCGCGCGCCGGCGGGTGGCGCGATCATGCCGCCGAGACCCGGAGCGCCCGCAACACCGTCGTCAGAAGCTCGGCGTCGGTGCCGGGCGCAACACGCAGCACCGCGCCGGCCAGCTCCACCTCTATTGATGGAAAGGGACGCGCTGGCGCGGCAGGTGGCTCGGCCACGAACACTGATGTCGCCGGCACGATCGGCACGAAGCCCAGTCGCTCAGCAGCGCCGACGCGCATCTCCCGCCGCCATGTGAAAACCTGCTGCGGGCAGACCTGCCGACGCCGCGCAACCTCGGCTACGACCGCGCCAGGCTTCAGGGTCTCGGCGACGATCCGCGCTTTCTCCTCATCCGACCATTTTCGTCGTCGGCCAGGTCCGGTCAGAACCTCTACCCGGCGATACCCATCGCCCTTCGCGTCGTCATTAACGTCGACCATAATGTCGGCCTGAAGCTCCATGCCCCAGGCCGACCAAGCATAGTCACCGCCCGCGCCGGAAGGCGGGCCTCGTCGCCGCGCTTACCCTCATCGGCGCCGATCTCCTCGAACTGTCAGACGACTGGGCCAACCAGCGCGCCCGCTTCGTGACCCTGGCAA
>JAIXVH010000242.1 GCA_027483125.1 Acetobacteraceae bacterium
GCCTCCAGGCTCAGCACCTGGCGCACCGATTCCGGCAGCGGGTCGCGCGCCAGCGTCTCGATCGCGTCCTGGGCGGTGTCCCAGGCCTCGGCGCGGCGCAGCGCGTCGATCACGCGCAGGGCTTGTTCGGCATCGAGCGGCGGGCCGCTGCGCCAAAGCGCCACGGCCTCCATGCGCCAGGCGCGCGCCAGGTCGCCGCGGTTCAGGTCATCGGCGGTCCAGGCGGCTTGCAGCATGGCCTCGGCGGCCTCGTGCATGGCGCCGGTCTCCTCCAGGACATGAGCCCAGGCCAGGAAGCGGCGCGAGAGTGCGGGGGTGGCGGCATCATTGATCAGCGCGCGGAACGGGGCGGCGGCGACCACGCGCGCGGCCGAGGGCCTGGCCTCACGGATATCGGGCGCGGCATAGCCGCAGCGCGGGCATTGCTGCAGCCAATGGCCGATCGAACTGCGCAGCGGCTCGCCCGGGCGCAGGTCAAGGTCCGGCGCCTGTTCCGGGGCGGTGGCGCGGAACAGGGGCTGGCGGCTTTCTGTCGAGCAGACGGCGCAGATCGCCATGCCGGGGGCGGTGCCGCGTGCCGTGCTGCCTTGCGGGGTTGCGTTGTTGGCCATGCGAAGCAACCAGGATAGGCCGGGGGCGCCCGGCCCGAAAGGGTCAATTTAACCCTCGGTTGGATGTTGAAACCCTGGCCGTGCCGAAGGATAAAGCCGTATGCCCCGCGGCGACCTCTTTCCCGATATCGCGCCCTTCGAAACCGGCTTCCTGCCGTTGTCCGACGGGCATTCCATGTATTGGGAGCAGGTGGGCAACCCCAATGGGGAGCCTGTGCTGTTCCTGCATGGCGGGCCCGGTGCGGGCGCCGGTGCTGTGCATCGGCGCTTCTTCGACCCGGGCCATTGGCGGCTGGTGATCTTCGACCAGCGCGGGGCGGGCCGTTCCAAGCCCTTGGGCGAATTGCGCGCCAACACCACGCCGCATCTGGTCGAGGATATCGAGGTGCTGCGCAATTTCCTCGGCATCCCGAAATGGCTGCTGTTCGGCGGCTCCTGGGGCTCCACCCTCGCGCTCGCCTATGCGCAGGCGCATCCTGAGCGCGTGATCGGCGCGGTGCTGCGCGGCGTGTTCCTGGGCCGCGACGAGGAGGTGGAGTGGTTCCTCTACGGGTTGCGCCGCATCTTCCCCGATGCCTGGGCGCAATTCGCCGAACACATCCCCGAGGCCGAGCGCGGCGACCTGCTGAGCGCCTACCTCAAGCGCCTGACCGACCCCGACCCGATGGTGCACCTGCCCGCCGCCCGCGTCTGGTCGGCCTATGAGGGCAATTGCTCCACCCTGCTGCCCAGCCCCGATACAGTCGCAAGCTTCGCGCAGGACCGCACAGCACTCGGCCTGGCGCGGATCGAGGCGCATTACTTCGCCCATAAGCTGTTCCTGGGGCCGGGCGGGCTGCTGGCGGGCATGCACCGCATCGGCAATATCCCGGCCGAGATCATCCAGGGCCGCTATGACATGGTCTGCCCGGCCGAGACCGCCTTTGATCTCGCCAATGCCTGGCCGCGCGCACGGCTGACCATCGTGCCCGATGCCGGACATTCGGCGCTGGAGCCGGGCGTGCGCACCGCGCTGGTCTCGGCTGTCGAACGCTTCCGCAGGCGTTGATGCGCCTGTTCGAATTGCTGGATGCGGCGGGCATCGCGCATCGCACGCTGGAGCACCAGCCGGTGTTCACCGTGGCCGAGAGCGAGCTGATCCGCCACAGCATGCCCGGGCTGCATTGCAAGAACCTGTTCCTGCGGCCGGCCAAGGGCGAGCACCCCTTCTGCCTGGCCACACTGAAGGAGGACCGGGTGGTCTCGGTCAATGCGCTCGCGCGGGCGGCGGGCTGGCCGCGGGTGTCGATGGCCAGCGCGGATGAGTTGCGCGCCGTGCTGGGTGTGGAACCGGGTTCGGTCACGCCTCTGTCGCTGGTCAATGCCGCACCCGGCTCGGTCAGCTTCGTGATCGACGCGGCGATCGCGGAGGGCGACATGCCGCTCTGGTCGCACCCGCTGCGCAACAGCGCCAGCACGGCCATTCTGCCCGGGGAATTGCGGCGCTTCCTGGAAGGCTTGGGCCACCAGGTGCAGGTGGTGGCGCTGTAGAACTACCCGCCAAGCGCGCGCAGCACGATGCCCTCGGTGAGGATCTGCGGCAGCAGGACCGGCGCCGCGCCCGGCGCCAAATACAGGTAAAGTGGCACGCCCTCCCGTCCATGCTCGCGCAGCAGCGCGGTGATGGCGGCATCGCCGCGCGTCCAGTCGCCCACCAGAAGTGCCACGTTGCGGGCGGCAAAGGCGGCGCGGGTGGCCTCGGTGTCGAGTGCGACGCGTTCATTCACCTTGCAGGTGATGCACCAGGCGGCGGTGAGGTTGACGAAGACCGGGCGGCCCTCTGCGTGCAATTCCGACACGCGCGCGGCGGACCAGGCGTCGTGGGTGGTGCTGGTCGCGGCCGGCGCCGGCGCGCTGCCGATGCCGGGCAGCAGCGCCAGCGCGCCGACCACGGCGACCAATGCCGCGCCTCGGCCCAGCTTGCCGCCAGCCGATTGCGCGGCGCCCAAGGCCCAGGCCGCGAAGCCCACCAGCACCGCACCGCCCAGGCCGAGTGCCACGCCATCCGCACCCGAAAGCTCCGCCAGCACCCAGACCAGCCAGGCGGCCGCACCATACATCGGGAAGGCCAGCGCCTGGCGCAGGCGCTCCATCCAGGCGCCGGGGCGGGGCAGCGCGCGGGCGGCACCGGGCGCGGCCGCCAGCAGCAGCCAGGGCAGCGCCATGCCAATGCCGAGTGCGCCGAAGACCGCCAGCGTCGCCGCGGGCGGCATGGCCATGGCGGCACCCAGGGCCGCTGCCATGAAGGGCGCGGTGCAGGGGGTGGCGACCACCACCCCCAGCAGGCCGGTCCCGAAGGCGCTGGCCTGGCCGGATGTGGCCGGCCCGCGCAGGACAAAAACGCCGGAGAGGTTCAGCCCCACCGCCAGCATCAGCCAGGCCATGGCCGCGACGAAGATGGGCTGCGTGAACTGGAACCCCCAGCCCGCCATGCTGCCTGCCGCGCGCAGGCCGACCATGGCGGCGCCGATCAGCAGGAAGGCCACCAGCACGCCGGCGGCGTAGAGGGCGGCATGGGTGCGGATTTCCGCGCGCGCGGCGCCTGCCATGCGCGCCAGCCCCACGGCCTTCATGGCCAGGACGGGGAAGACGCAGGGCATCAGGTTCAGCAACAACCCGCCGAGGGCGGCCAGCAGGGCGGCTTGCCACCAGGGCAGCGCGGGGGCTGTCGCGGGCATCACGCCGGGGGTGACTGACACCGTGTAGCCGGCGCGGATGCCTTGGGCGTCGGTGATGGCGATGATGCCCTCGATCTGCGCGGGCGGGGCGGCCAGGGTTTGCAGCGGCAGGACCAGGCGGTTGTCGCGCAGCGTCATGGGCTGGGGGGCGGTATTGTCCAGCCAGGCTTGCGTGCTTGGGAAGAAGAAGGCCTCGCGGATGCTGCCAGCGGGGATGTCCGAAAATTCGATGGCGCCGCGATTGCCCTGGAAGCCGGCGCGGGTGGCGAAGGGGGCGGGGCGCGGCAGCGCGGCCTCGGCGGCTTCGAAGCGGGCGGCGGTCGTGCTGGGGCGGGCGGTGGCTTCGACCGGCAGGGTCAGGGTGAAGCGCGCTTCCTCGGGGATGCAGATATCGGCGCAGATCAGCCAGGTGGCGTCGGCGGTGATGGTGAAGGGGCCGCGCGCATCGGCCGGCGGGGTGATGCTGGCCAGCAGCGTCAGCGACTGGGTGTAGCCGAAATTGACCAGCGGGCCGTAGGGGATGCGCTGCGGGGTGGGGAATTGCAGCGGGGTGGCGCTGGCGCCCTCCGGCAGGGTCCAGGTGATCTCGGGCGCGCCGCCGGCATCGCCGGGGTTGGTCCAGTAGGTATGCCAGCCGCGCGCCATGGTCATGTCCAGCGCCAGGCGGAAGGGCTGGCCGGGGGCGATGGCGGCGACGTCCGACAACAGGGTGACGGTGCTGCGCGGCGTCGTGGCAGGCTGCGCGGGCGAAGGCGCGGTGGTTTGCGCGGCGGCGGCACCGGTCAGCAGCAGCAGGATGGCGAGGATCGCGCGCATTCCGGATAGATGGACCCGCACCACCCCCCATGACAAGCGCCGCGCGCCGCGCGATACGCAGGCCATGAGCAAGGCATTGCAACCAGTGCGCGGCACGCGCGATCTCATTGGCGCCGAGGCACGGCTGCACCAGGCGGTGGGCGACACCGCGCGGCGCATCGCGGGGCTCTATGGCTTCGAGGAATGGTTCACGCCGATCTTCGAGGATACGCGGGTGTTTGCGCGCGGCTTGGGCGAGACCTCGGATGTCGTCTCGAAGGAAATGTACACTTTTGAGGATCGCGGCGGGGAATCGCTGACCCTGCGCCCCGAAAACACCGCCGGCGTCTGCCGCGCGCTGGTCACCAACGGGCTGACGCAGAGCCTGCCGCAGAAGGTGTTCTATAACGGCCCGATGTTTCGCTATGAGCGGCCGCAAAAGGGGCGGTACCGGCAATTCTACCAGATCGGGATGGAGGTGCTGGGCAGCGCCGAACCGCTCTCGGACGCCGAGGTGATCGCGGCCGGTTGGCACATCATCCAGGCGCTCGGCATCGCCGATGGCGTGGTGCTGGAGATCAACACGCTGGGCGATGCGGAAAGCCGCGATGCCTACCGGGCGGCGCTGGTGGCCTATTTCGGCGCGCATGAGAAGAAGCTCTCGGCCGATAGCCGGGTCAGGCTGGCCAAGAACCCGCTGCGCATCCTGGACAGCAAGGATGAGGGGGACCGCCAGCTGGTGGCGGCGGCACCCGTGATCACGGAGTTCCTGACGCCGGCGGCACGCGCGCATCATGAGGCGGTGCTGCGGCAATTGGCTGCCTTCGGCGTGCCTTTGCGCGAGAACCCGCGCATCGTGCGCGGCCTGGATTACTACAGCCACACCGCCTTCGAATTCGTGACCGACCGCCTGGGCGCGCAGGGCACGGTGATGGCGGGCGGCCGGTATAACGGCCTGGTGGAGGAGATGGGCGGGCCGCCCACGCCCTCGGTCGGCTGGGCCGCGGGGATGGACAGGCTGGCGATGCTGATGGAGGCGGCAGGCGCCGCGCCGGCGGTGGTGCGGCCGGTGGCGGTGCTGCCGATGGATGAGGGCGCGGAGGCGCGCGCGATCGAGGCGGCGCAGGCGCTGCGCCAGGCCGGCGAAACGGCCGTGATGGAGTATCGCGGCAACCTCAAGCGCCGCATGGAGCGGGCGAACAAGGCCGGGGCGCGCGCGGCGGTGCTGGTCGCGGCGGACGGCGCTTTGCAGTGGAAGGACCTGGTGACGGGCGAGCAGCGGGGCATCACGCTGGGTGATCTCGGCCGCGGCTGAGGATGCGTGGGCGGGCGCTGGTCCCGCATGCGGCGAGGCTCGCCTCAACAGGCGGCAACAGCGTCAGAATAGGCGTCAGAGATCCGGCGTGTGAGTACCCGCTGAGGCCCGCCCTCGATTGAGATGCCAATCGACGGCGCCCCGCGCACAATCGGCCATCCAGCCTGATGCCGCGCCACATCGCACACACTGACGAAAAGGGCCGGCCCCTCCCGGAGCCGGCCCCTCCCAATCAACACTCGCTCCAACTCAGTTGGCGCGCGGCCCAGCCACACTCCCCGGCTCCGCATCTGCCCGCCTCTGCGGCGGCGGCAGCAGCTCCGGATAGTTCACCCGCATCGGCGCGCCATAGAGCGGCTCGAAAGCCCCCTGGTGGCAGGTCGTGCAGTTGACCTTGAGCGGATCACCCATCGGCCCCAGCCGGTTCGCCGGGAAGCGGTCCCGCAGCGGCTCGATGTAGTTGGTGTTGATGTCCCGCACCATGCGGATGCCGTGCCAGGCGGTCAGTCGCTGCGGCGGGCTTTCATCCCAGTTCGAGAAGGCGCGGCTGTTGTGGCAGAAGGTGCAGTTCACGCCGAGCGATGTCGACATGTGCATCATCAGCCCGTAGTTCCACTCCGTCTGCTGGATGGATTGCCGGCTCTCCGCCCGCGGGTGCTGGTTGCGCCCCTGCATGCGGATATCCTCGCTGCCCATCAGATAGGGCGTGAAGGGATCCGACGGCAGGGAGGTCAGCCCCACGCTGCGCCCCGGCCGGTTCTGCTCACCCGAAGCGACGGCTGCGAAGCCTCCGCCCGCGGTGTTCGGCACCGGCTGCGACCACACATAGGCCGGCACCGCCTGCCCGCGATGGCAGGTGTAGCAGGTGACGCCCACTGTTCCGGTGTGCGCTTCCCATGTGCTGTTCAGCGACATCGTCATCTGCAGCATGCGGCGCGCCACATGCTTGGTGTAGATGTCATCCGAGGCGAAATTGCCCGGCACATGGCAGCCATTGCAGCCCTCGGCGATGTTCTCGGTCGGATAGATCCACTCGGTCATGACCTGCATGATCCGGTTGAACTGCTCGACCGAGAGATGGCCCAGAACCTGCACATTCTCGAACACTTCCGACGCCCGGTCACCGCCAGGATCGGCGGCCTCAGGCACCGGCGGCGCCACGTTGCGCGCGGCCATCGTGGTCGCCGTGCGCGGGTTGATCACCTGGCCCATGGAGGTGCCGCGAAAGCCCCCCTGCACCGTGTCCACCGGCAGCCGTTCGAAGGTGAACAGCAGCCCGAAGCCGATGACCGCGCCGATACCGGCCAGCCCGATCAGCGTCGTATTGGTCGAGTTCCACCTCATCGGCCGGCTCCCGTCAGATAGGGGTCAGGGGTGGCGATCGGCGGATAGGCGGCCACAAAGCCCCGATCCATCGCCCAGAGGTACCAGTTGTCCACCAGCGTTCCCGTCACCAGGATGCCGATGCCACCGGTGATCGGTGTCAGCACCGCGAACCACCAGGCCCAGCGGTGGATGCTTTCGGATGTGGCGTTGAAGCCCATCGTCCAGCGCCAGAACAGGCCGGCGCGTTCCATCGCGGTGCCGCGGTCATAGGCCTGTTCCACCTCACGCTCGCCGCCGAAGCGGCCGACCGCGAGAATGGTCGCGCCATGCATGGCGAAGAGCAGCACCGAACCGTAGAGGAACACGATGCTCAGCGCATGGAACGGGTTGTAGAACAGGTTGCCGTAGCGGATGGAAAATGCCGCCGTCCAGTCGAGGTGCGAGAAGATGCCAAACGGCACCGCCTCACTCCATTGGCCCATGAAGATCGGGCGGATGAAGCCCAGCACCAGGTACAGCCAGAGTGCTGCCGCAAAGGCCCAGCTGGTATGCGTGCCCAGGCCCAAGGCGCGGGCACGGCTGTAGCTGCGCGCCCACCACATTGCCAGCGAGAGCGTCAGGAAGAAGCCCGCCAGCAGCCACCACCCACCTTCGGCCAGCGGCATGAAGATCTTCAGGCCATGCTGCGGCAGCGGCGGATCCAGCGAGAGCCAGAACAGGTCACGGACGAACAGCAGCGGGTTCCAGTTCACGGAAGCCAGCATGTTCAGGCCGATGATCTCGAAGGCGATGAAGCCGAAGAACAAGGCCAGCACACCATAGGTGCCGAGGTAGAATGGCCCGATCTGCGCATCGCCGATCTTGCCCAGCAGATGCGAAAACCCGCCATCGCTGGTGCGCGTGTCATCCCCCGCCGGCAGCGGCACGCCCTGGTAGTGCGGGCCGCGAACCTGGATGCGGGTGAAGAGGTATTGGTATTCGAGTGCCATGGTTTCCTCTCCCCTTACAGGCCGCGCCAGATCGGAATCTGCAGCCACCAGCTCCACCATTCCGGCCAGCCGCGGGTCCAGAACGGCCCCGAGATGACGATACAGATGGCGGACCAGATGACGGCCGCGAGCGCCATGAACAGACCCACACGGTGGATGCCCAGGGTGCCGACCGAATAGCCGATGAAGTCACGGTAGAAGGTGTTTTCCGCCTCAGGCGATGCAACCGGCAGCCCCTTCTTCGGATTGATCGCGGCCAGCACGAGCGAGGCGTGCAGCGACAGCGCCAGCGTCGTTCCGAAGAACAGGCTGACGGCGATCATGTGCGCGGGGTTGTAGTGGAAATGCAGGTATTGGTAGCCGACGTTGGACACCCAATCGAGGTGGCTGAAGATGCCATAGGGGAAAGCGTGCCCCCAGGCGCCCATCAGGACCGGGCGGATGACATTCAACGTGAAGAACGCGAAGACGGCGGTGCCATAGGCCCAGGGGATGTGCATCCCCATGCCGAGCTTGCGCGCGATCTCCGCCTGCCTGAGCGCCCATGACCCGAAGGCCCCGAGTGCGCAGATGGTGATCAGCTGCCAGAACCCGCCATCGCGCATCGGCGCCAGCCGCAGACCATAATCAAGGTCGGGTGGGGCGATGTTGATGCGCCAGACGTTGAAGGTCGGACCGTGGGCCGCGGCTATCAGGATCAGCGCGGTGCCAACGATCGTGAAGAAGAAGGTCGTGACACCGAAGAACCCGATATAGAAAGGCCCTATCCAGAAGTCGAACAGGTTGCCGCCGAAGAGGGTACCCCCGCGGACCCGATACTTCTTCTCAAAATTGAGGACAGCCATGGGCCGGATTCCCCTCGAAGGTTGCGGAAGGCCCGGCGGCGCTTGCGCGCCGAACCGGAGGACGGAACCGTGCCGGTGGCGGATCGCGCGGGGCCAGGATGACCCCGCGTGGCCGCCACCGGCGCCAGCCCGTTAGCGGCGTGCCGCGGGGGCGTTGGCGGTCGGCGCAGCCGAGCACCAGCCCAGGTGGTCGCAGTAGCGGGGCGAGCTCAGCACCGCGAAGTGGATCACGGCAGCGATCGTGACCACGCCAATGGTGCCGGCGATCCCCATGCGAAGTGGGTTGCCCACCATCCAGATCTTATGCATTCCGTTCATCTCCTTGTGTCCTCCGGCTCAGAACATGCGCCAGTCGGGCGGTGCGGCCTGGTTGCCGTACACGAGCGGACGCCACAGCCAGACGAGGATGTGCGCGCCCATCGAGGCGAAAACCGAGAAGATCCAACCCTGCATGACAAGGTTGTGGATCTCGCGGGCTTCGTTCTCGGTGATTCCATTTGCCATAGTCAGGTCTCCGAGATGGCCTTGCGGCCAGCGCAGCGCTCTTCCCGCGCTGCTGGGACTGCCGGGCGCGTACAAGAACCCGGAAGCTGGTGGGCCGCGCGGTCATCGCGCGGCGAAGAGGGATGGAGCTGCGCGCGCATCATGCGTGCTCCAGAATGTCGGCGGCGCGATGCGCCGTGATGGCGGCTTCGCCGGCTTCGCGCGCGGCGGCTTCCACCTGCTCGCGCAGGCGCTTGGCGGCGGAAATGCGCAGCAGGAAGGGCTGGCCCTCGACCTTGGCATCGAGCAGCGCGAGCGCTTCTTCATCCCAGCGATAGGGCAGCGGGACGGGCGTGGCCGCGATGCTGTCCATCTCGGTCGCCAGTGGCAGGATGTGGAACAGCGCGTCGAACAGCGCGTTGCAGTATTCCTGTACGAGGTA
>JAIXVH010000222.1 GCA_027483125.1 Acetobacteraceae bacterium
AATATCGAGGCCGCGAATCTGTGGTCCTTCTTCCAGGCGCGCACCATCCGCCAGACGCAGCTGCGCACCGCGATCGAACAGGCCGAGCTGGACAAGACCGATGCCAACCGCGGCGCGATCGAGGCGCAGCAGGGCCGCTGGCGCAGCGCCGTCGCCCGGTGGGAGAGCGAGCCCGATACCGGTGAGGGCCGGCGCGAATTGATGGAACGCGCCCGCCGCGCCGAGGCCACGCGTGACCGTCAGATGGACCGCTACCACATGTTCGAATACGGCTCGGCCGCGTTTCAGGTCGCGATCGTGGTGGCCTCCGCCGCGATCATCACCGGCGTCGGGCTGTTGATCGGTCTGGGCGCGGGCCTGGGCGCGTTGGGCATCGCGCTGACCATGCTGGGCTTCTTCGCGCCAGGGTTGATCCATTTCTGACGCTGCGTGTCCGACGCAGCCGGTCCTGGCTGGCGGCCGTCACCATCAACGCGCGTTGAAAACCACAGCACAAGCCGCCGGCATCACCGGCGGCGGGCCAGGCGGGCGCGGGGCAGGGCGCCGGGCTTCCTCGGTCAGCCACCAATCCAGGCTGGCATCGCAGCCATCGCCGGGCGGCGGCGGTGGGATGTCGCGGCATTCCGCCTGGCCGGACGGGCAGCGAATGCGGATATGCATGTGGCTGTCATGGCCGCGCCAGGGCCGCACGCGGCGCAGCCATTCGGCGCCCGGATAGATCCGGCACAGGCTGCGCTTGATGCCGTGATTGACCAGCACGCGGTCCACGCCGGGCTGCGTCGCCGCGAGGCGGATCAATTCGCCATGGCGCGGCGTGAAGCGGGCAGGGTCCACCGCCGATTGGTCGGGCAGCACCAGGGATGGCACATCGATGTTCTCCCGCGCCTCACGCGCGGTGGCGCCGCGGGGGCGGATGTCGAGCCAGATATCCACATCAAGCCCGGTCTGGTGGCTGGCATGACCCCAAGGCATCGGGCCGCCGCGCGGCTGGGCGAGGTCGCCGATCCATAGCGGCGGAAAGCGTGCGCGCTGCGCCTCGGCAGCCAGGGTTTGCGTGAAGCGCACCAGTTCCGGCGTGCCCCAGTGGCGGTTGCGGGAGATGCGTACAGCCTCATAGCCAGCACCTTCCGGCGGCAGGGCGACAGCGCCGGCCAGGCAACCCAGCGCCGTGCCGCCAATCACCCGTGTGGGTCCGGCAGTCGGCCCGGCATGCCGGGCCCATTCCGCCGCCGGCTGCGCGCCGGCCGGGCCACCGAGCCAAAGGCCCAGCGCCAGGCCCAGCAACAGCCCCAGGACCGCGCGGATCAATACTGCCTCAGCAGCCCGACAAGCCGACCCTGCACCTGCACCCGGTCCGGGCCGAAGATGCGTGTCTCATAGGCCTTGTTGGCGGGCTCCAGCGCCACCGTATTGCCGCGCTTGCGCAGGCGCTTCAGCGTCACTTCGCTTTCATCGACCAGGGCCACGACGATATCGCCGTTCTCGGCATTCTCGGCGCGGCGGATCACCACCGTGTCACCGTCCAGGATGCCGGCCTCCATCATGGAATCGCCCGAGACTTCCAGGGCGAAATGCTCGCCACCGGTCAACATGCCGGCCGGCACATCGACCATGGAACCCGTGTCGCGCACCGCCTCGATCGGGACGCCGGCGGCGATGCGGCCATAGAGCGGCAGGGAGACGCTGCCGGCCTCAGGGCCTGGTTTGGCCCGGCCGAACTGCGCGGGGATGACATTGTTGGATGCTGCCGGCACCTCAGGCATGCGGGCGCGGCGGGGTGCGACATCCTCGGGCAGGCGCAGCACCTCCAGCGCGCGGGCACGGTGCGCGCGCCGGCCCAGGAAACCGCGTTCCTCCAGCGCCGTGATCAGACGATGGATGCCGGATTTGGACTTCAGCTTCAGCCCATCCTTCATTTCCTCGAAGGAGGGCGAATAGCCCGTCGCCTTCAGACGTTCATTGATGAACATCAGCAATTCATGCTGTTTGCGCGTGAGCATCTGCCCGCCCCGGTCCCTGCTGCGTTCCCGAACAAATCGGGAATCGTTAAGATGTTCTACAAAAGTTCCCAAAGCCACGTCAAGCTTGTCCACAGGCTCGTGACAGCCCAGCATGCAAAAAACTGGAGACGCCCATGTTCCCCCGACGTGCCCTCCTGGCCGTGCCTTTGGCGATGCCTGCCCTGGCCCAAGGCTTTCCCACGCGCGGCGTGCGGCTGGTCGTTCCCTTCGCGGCGGCAGGGCCGACCGATGCCATCGCGCGCCTGGTCGCGGCCCAGTTGGAACCGGCCTGGGGCCAGCCTGTGGTGGTGGAAAACCGCCCCGGCGCCGGTGGTTCGACCGGCAGCGCGCTGGTCGCGCGCGCCGCCCCTGACGGCCATACGCTGCTCGTCACGGCCAATTCCCACGCCATCAACCCAGCGGTGCTGCGCAACCTGCCCTTCGACACGCTGCGCGATTTCCAGGCCATCATCAGGTTGGCGGATGGGCCTTTCGTGCTGGTCGCGCATCCCTCGCTCGGCGCGCGCAACATGGCCGAATTCGTGGCCGCGATCCGCGCGCGGCCCGGCGCCTTCAACTATTCCACGCCCGGCCACGGCACCGGCAACCACCTGGCCATGGAACGCCTGAAGGGGCTGGCCGGCCTCGACATCGCGCATGTGCCCTATGGCGGTGCAGCGCCCGCCACCACGGCCCTTCTGGGCGGGCAGGTGCAGGCCATGTTCAACAACCTGGTCAATGCGCTGCCGCATATCCAGGAAGGGCGGATGATCCCCATCGCCATTGGCAGCCTGGGGCGCGCCGGCGTGCTGCCCGATGTGCCGCCCTTGGCCGATGCCTTCCCCGGCCTGACGGCGGTGAACTGGTATGCCGCCTTCGCACCCGCGGGCCTGGCACCCGCGCTGACCGACAGCATCAACGCCGCCATGGCGCGCGCCGTGCAGGCGCCATCGGT
>JAIXVH010000063.1 GCA_027483125.1 Acetobacteraceae bacterium
CCGGCCTCGACATCGCGCATGTGCCCTATGGCGGTGCAGCGCCCGCCACCACGGCCCTTCTGGGCGGGCAGGTGCAGGCGATGTTCAACAACCTGGTCAATGCGCTGCCGCATATCCAGGAAGGGCGGATGAGCCCCATCGCTATTGGCAGCCTGGGGCGCGCCGGCGTGCTGCCCGATGTGCCGCCCTTGGCCGATGCCTTCCCGGGCCTGACGGCGGTGAACTGGTATGCCGCCTTCGGACCGGCGGGCCTGGCACCCGCGCTGACCGACAGCATCAACGCCGCCATGGCGCGCGCCGTGCAGGCGCCATCGGTGGTCGAGCGTCTGACGGCGCACGGCATCACGCCCGCGCCTGCACCGGCCGCGCAATTCAGTCGCGAAGTGGCCGAGGAAGTCGCCGAATGGGCGCGCGTCGCGCGTGCCGCCAACATCCAGCCCGAATAGGAACCGCCATGCGCTTCATCCGCCGCGCCACCCTTGGCCTGCTGGCCGCCCCCGCCATCGCGCGCGCCCAGGCCCCCTGGCCGACCGATCGGCCGATCGAGGTCTTCATTCCATTCCCGCCCGGCGGCGGGGTGGATGCGATGACGCGCTTCGCGCTCTACCATGCTGGCCAGCGCCTGCCGGGCGCGCGCTTTGCCTTCATCAACCGCGTGGGCGCGGGCGGGCAGATCGGCATGGAGGCGATCTTCAACGCGGCCGGCGATGGCTACACGCTGGGCGGCATCGGCAGCCTCAACATCAACACCCTGCCGCTGGAACGGCCGGTGCGCTGGGAGGCCGAGCGCTTCACCTATATCGCCAATATCGTCGATGATGCCTGCGCGCTGTGGGTGCTGAACACATCGCCGCTGCGCAGCCTGGATGACCTGGTGCGCGCGCTGCGGGCGCGGCCGGAATCGGTCTCCGTCGGCAGTGCGGCGGGCGTGGGTTCGGATGACCACCTGGTGCTGCTGGCGCTGGAGGAGGCAACCAATATCCGCGCCCTGCATGCGCCCTATAACGGCACCGCGCAGGTGCAGCGCGACCTGCTCTCGGGCGCGGTGGACGTGGCCAGTTTCAATATCGGCGAGGGTGTCGCACTGCTGCGCGAGGGCCGGTTGCGTTGCCTGGGCATGGCCTCGCCCGCGCGCTGGTCCCTGACGCCCGAGGTGCCGACCTTCCGCGACCAGGGCCTCGACGTATTGTTGGGCTCGGCGCGCGGCATCGTAGGCCCGCCGGGCATTCCGGCCCCCGTCACGGCCGCCTTGCGCGCGGCCTTCGCGGCCACCTTCGCCGATCCACGCTTCACCGCCGACGCCGAACGCGTGGCACTGCCACTGCGGCCGATGCTGGGCGACGAGTACCGAGAGATGGTGCTGCGCGAAGGCGCCGCCGTGCGGGCGCTGTTCGCACGGAGGCCGTGGCGTCGGTGATGGGCGTTGGAGAGGGGCTTTGCCCCCCTCCAAACCATCGGTCGCTTGCAGCGCCCAATCCACCAAAGGCCGAAAGGCCCTTGGAACCCATGGGTCTTGGCAGGGTTTGGGGAGGGGGCATCAAGGGCGGTACTGGCGGGCTGGGCGCTCCCCCCCCCTCCCCAAACCCTGCCATAACCCACACCTGGTCCAGGGGTCGTTGACCCCTGGTGGGTGGGGGTCTGGGGGAGGATCGGGGGGCGAAGCTCACTGATGCCCTTCCCCAGTTCCACCAGCGCCACCTCAAGCCCGTTGCGAGCGCGCCTGCATGAAGCGGTCGAATTCGTCCTGGTCCTTGGCGCGGCGCAGTTCGGCCATGAAGGTGGTGAATTCGGCCTGTTGAGCGTCGAGTGCGCGGCGTTCTTCTTCCAGGCGGCGCAGCACCTGGTTGCGGTGTTCGTCGAAGGCGGTGTTGCCGCTGCCCATGCCGGCCATGGCCATGACGTCGCGCGCGCGGTCCCGGCCGCGGGTCATCCAGCGGTTGGTGTTGCAACCCATGCGTTCTCTCCATGCGAAGAATGCGAGCAGCCCAAGGCCGATCGGCCACCAGGCGATGAAACCCAGGATCATGGCCGGCAGGCGCCAGCCCCTGAGTGTGTGGCGTGCCCGGCCGGTGATGGGCGGGATGAAGGCGGGCACCGCGACGGGGTGGGCGGTGGTCATGTCACGCTCCTTTCGTTGATGTGACGTACATTCACATAAACCAACAGCGATGAATGTCAACATCATTCACATCAACGCATACCCAGTAACCGCATCACGGCATCGCCCAGCACCTGTTCAGGCGGCGGCGCGCCGCTGCCTGGCGGCGGCATCCCGGCGCGCTCCAGGCTCGCCACGCCATGCGAGATGGCCCAGACCTGCAAGGCGCGCAGCCGCGCCGCGTCCTGGTCGGCACCTGGCGGCAGGCGTGCGGCGATCGCGCCCACCAGCGTGCCGAAGGCGTCGCCATCCGGTTCGTGTTCCGCCTTGGGCGCGCGCCATTCGAACATGGCGCCGTAGTAGCCGGGCTCCTCCCGCGCGAAGGTCAAATAGGCCGCGCCCATCCGCTCCATCCCGCCGCTGGCTGCCAGCCTTTCGCCGAACAGCGCGAAGCCGCGCTTGCACAATTCCGCCAGCACCGCGTCACGGTCCCTGAAGTGCCGATAGGGGGCGGAGGCCGAGACCCCGGCCGCCTTGGCCACCTCCAGCAAGGTGAATCCATGCGGGCCGCGCTCCGCGGTCAGGCGGCGGGCGGATTCGACCAGCGCCTCGCGCAGATTGCCGTGGTGGTAGCCGCGGCGGGTGGCCAGATCGGCTGTCGCCTGGCTGTCGCCAGCCACCACCGGCTTCTGCCGCCTGCGAGAGGGCGTTTTGCGCCCTGGAGAATCCCCGTCTGGGCGATCGCGCTCAGCTTCGCTCATCCCCAGCCCTCCGTGATGGTGCCGTGGCGGCGGCGTTCGGCGGGCAGATCCTGGCCCAGCAGCGCGCAGGCGACAGCTTCGGCGACGCGGATGCCATCGACGCCGGCGGAGAGAATCCCACCCGCGTAACCAGCGCCCTCGCCCGCGGGGTACAGCCCTGGCGTGTTGGGGCTTTCGCAGATGTCGGTGCGGTCGATGCGCAGGGGCGAGGAGGTGCGTGTCTCGACGCCCGTCATCACCGCGTCCCCCATGTCAAAGCCGGGCAGTTGCCGCGCCATGGCGGGCAGCGCCTCGCGCATCGCGATGACCGCGTAGTGCGGCAGGCAGAGCGCCAGGTCGGTCGGGCGCACGCCGGGCTTGTAGCTGGGGGTGACGGCGCCCAGCGTGGTCGAGGCGCGGCCGGCCAGGAAATCCTCCACGCGCTGCGCGGGTGCGGCGTAGTCACCGCCACCGGCGATGAAGGCCTGGCGTTCCCAATGCCGCTGGAATGCGATGCCCGCGAGCGGCCCCTCGGCGCCGAAATCATCCGGCCCCACGCCCACCACCAGCCCGGCATTGGCGTTGAATTCGGCGCGCGAATACTGGCTCATGCCATTGGTCACGACCTGGCCTTCCTCGCTGGTGGCGGCAACGACCCGGCCGCCGGGGCACATGCAGAAGCTGTACACGCTGCGCCCATTCGTCGCGTGATGCACGAGCTTGTAGTCGGCAGCTCCCAGCACAGGGTGCTTGGCGAAGGCGCCGAAACGCGCGCTGTCCACCAATGCCTGCGGGTGTTCGATGCGCACGCCGATGGACAGCGGCTTGGCCTGCATCGCAACACCTTGCGCGTGCAGCATGGCGAAACTGTCGCGCGCGGAATGGCCGAGTGCGAGCACCACATGCCGGCAGGGCAGGGTGGTGCCGTCCGACAGGCGCAAGCCACGCACGGCGCGCGTCTCGTCGAGCAGCACTTCCTCCATGCGCGTGCCGAAGCGGTATTCGCCGCCCAAAGCCTCGATCTCCGCGCGGATGGCCTCGACCACGCTCACCAGCCGGAAGGTGCCGATATGCGGCTTGGAGACGAAGAGAATCTCCTCCGGCG
This sequence comes from Acetobacteraceae bacterium, assembly GCA_027483125.1. Lineage (GTDB taxonomy): Bacteria > Pseudomonadota > Alphaproteobacteria > Acetobacterales > Acetobacteraceae > Rhodovarius. The sequence goes on from JAIXVH010000063.1 coordinate 3,944, forward strand.
CGCCGGCCTTGACGAATTCGGTCAGCACCTTGCGGCCATGCAGCAGCGGGTCGCGGATCTGGCTGTAAAGCTTGCCGTCGGAGAAGGTGCCGGCGCCGCCCTCGCCGAACTGCACATTGGATTCGGGCTTCAGCGTGTGGCGCCGCCACAGCCCCCAGGTGTCCTTGGTGCGGATGCGCACGGGCTGGCCGCGTTCGAGAATGATCGGGCGGAAGCCCATCTGCGCCAGCAGCAGGGCCGCGAAAATCCCGCACGGCCCGGTGCCCACCACCACCGGCCGTTCCGCGAACCCATCCGGCGCGCGGGCCACGAATTGGTAGCGCATGTCAGGCGCCGGGCGGATGCGCTGGTCCTCGCGCGCCAGCAAGGGTGCCTCATCGGCCAGTGTCGCATCGATCGAATAGACCAGCTTGATGTCGCGCTTCTGCCGCGCATCGAAGCCGCGCCGTGCCACCTGCCAGGTCAGCGGTGCGACACCCAGCCGTTCGCGCACCGCATCGGCCAGCGCGGCCGGCGGATGGTCCAGGGGCAGGCGGATTTCGGTCAGCCGCAGCATCGGGCGTTCCGTGCCATCGCGGCCGCGCGCGCGCAACCGTTGCACGGATACGCGCACGGGAGCTTTGCGCGGGTACGCGCACGGGTGCTTTGCGCGGGTGCGTGCACGGAACCATTGCGCACCGCGCCGGCCCTGGTTATCCGAGCGCCTTCATCAGGAGATTGCCCATGCATCGCCGCGTCCTGCTCGCCGCCCCCGCCGCCCTTGCCATGCCTGCCCTGGCGCAGGACCGCACCACGCGCATCATCGTGGGCTTCGCCGCCGGCGGGCTGACGGATGTGACGGCGCGGCTGATCGCGACCGGCCTGCAGGAGGCCTGGGGCACGCCCGTGGTGGTCGATAACCGTCCCGGCGCCGGCGGCAACCTGGCCAGCGAATTCGTCGCCCGCGCGCCCGCCGATGGTTCCACGCTGCTGATGGCCTATTGCGGCCAGATCACCATCAACCCGCACACCTATTCGGGCATGAGCTTCGACCCGCTGCGCGACCTGGTGGGCGTCACGCGGGTGTCGCGCGCCGATATCGCGCTGGCCGTGAACCCGGCCTTCGCGGCGCAGGATTATGCGGGCTTCCTGGCCGAGGCTCGGCGCGCGCCGGGTGGCCTGAACTACGCCACCGCGGGTTCAGGCAGCCTGCTGCATGTGGTGATGGAACTGCTTGCCCGCCGCACCAATACGCCCATGACCAGCGTGCATTTCCGCGGCAGTGCGGCCGCCATCCCCGAAGTGTTGGCCGGCCGCATCCCCGCCATCATGGACCCGCTGCCCTCCATCGCGCCGCATATCCAGGCCGGGCGTTTGCGCGGCATCATGGTGGCGGCCGAGCGTCGTTCCTCGGTGCTGCCCGATGTGCCGACCAGCGGCGAACTGGGCCTGGCGGATTTCGCCTTCGACAACTGGTTCGGCCTCTTCGCGCCGCGCGGCACGCCGGGTGCGGCGATCGACCGTGTGGCGACCAGTGCGGGAGCAGTGCTGCGCGCGCCGGCGCTGGTCGAGCGCATGACCAGCCAGGGCAATATCCCCGCACCCACCACGCCGGCCGAGGTGCAGGCGCTGGTCGCGGCCGAGCATCGCACCTTCGGCGAGGTCATCCGCGCGGCCAATATCCGCGCGGATTGATCCGCGCGGACCCGTGTGTTGGAGCGATGGCGGGTTGAACCCGCCTTCAGTCGCGCCCCAGCAATTCCCGGTTATGCGCGCCAAGGCCCGGCGCGTCCCGGCTGGGCCTGGGGCGGACGCCATCGAAGGCCAGCGGCAGGTTCACGATGCGCGGCCCACCATCAGGCAGGTCACCCAGCAGCTCCATCGCGGCCATCTGCGCGCTGTCGGCCACCTGGCCGATATCGTTGACGGGTGAGCAGGGCACGCCCTTTGCCTCCAATGCCGCGACCCATTCATCGCGTGGGCGCTTGACGAATTCGGCGGCCAGCAGCGGCACCAGTGCGGCCTTGTTGCGCACGCGGTCAGCGCTTTTGGCGAAGCGCGGATCCTCGGCCCATTCGGGATGGCCCAGCACCGCGGCCGCGCGCGCCCAGAGCCGGTCATTGCCGGCCGCCAGCACCAGCGGCTGATCGGCGCATTCGAAGACCTGGTAGGGCACGATCACCGCGGCCCCCGTGCCATGGCGCTTGGGCACCTGGCCGGTCGCGACATATTGGTTGATCTGCCCCTCCACCCAGAAGGCCGCGATCTCAAACAGGGAGGTGTCGATCACGCAGCCCTGGCCGGTCGCGTCGCGCTTTCGCAAGGCGGCCAGCGCGCCGATGGTCAGGAACAGTCCGGTCGCCTTGTCGTTGATCGAGGCGCCGCAGAAATTGGGCGGGCCGTCGGGCTTGCCGGTGACACTCATCATGCCGCCATAGGCTTGCAGCAGCGGGTCGAATCCTGGGCGCATCTTCATCGGGCCACGGTCGCCAAAGGCCCAGATGGAGCAGTAGATCAGCCGCGGATGGCGGGCGCGCATGGTCTCGGGGCCGATGCCCATCTCATCCACCACGCCGGGGCGCAGGTTCTGGATCAGGATATCGGCGTTCTCGCACAGGCTGTGCAGCGCCTCACGGTCGGCATCGAGCTTCAGGTCCAGGGTGATGCCGCGCTTGGAGCGGTTCTGGCCGTGGAAATACAGGCTGGTCACCCCATCCGGGCCATAGGGCGGGCCCCAGAGGCGGGCATCATCGCCGCCATCGGGCTTTTCGACCTTGATGACATCGGCGCCGAGATCGGCCAGCACGGCGCCGGCCAAAGGCGCGGCCAGGGCCTGGCCGACTTCGATGACGCGCACGCCCTTGAGTGGCAGTTCCATATCGTTTCCCCGTTCAATACCAGCGTGCCAGCACCCGCGGCGGTACGCCAGCCAGCCAGGCGGCCAGGAAGACCAGGTTGCGCGCCGGGCGCCTGAGATAGCCATCCCGCTCGAACCGCGCCGCCGATGTCATGGCCCGCACCCCGATCCGCTCCGGCCGCAGCGGGCGCAGCCTTCGGATGAGATCCACATCTTCCATCAGCGGCAGCGGGCGAATGCCGCCGGCACGCTCCAGCACATCGCGATGGATCAGCAGCCCCTGGTCGCCATAGGGCAGGGCGAAGTGCCGGCAGCGCCAGGCGACGGCGCGTTCCAGCCGCCGGGCTGCGGGGGCATCGCTGTCCAGCGTGAAATCGAAATATCCGACGCCAGGGCCACGCGCCATGAAGGCCTGGGTGGCCTGCCACCAGCCCGGCTCAGGCCGCGTATCGGCATGCAGCAGCAGCAGCCAGGGGGCGGTGGTGGCAGCGATGCCTGTGGCCAGTTGCGCGCCCCGCCCGCGTGGTGCCTGGACCACCTGAACACCCATGGATTCAGCCAGTTGCGCCGTGCCGTCGGGGCTGGCGGCATCCGCCAGGATGATGGCGCAGCCGGCCTCGGCCAGGCTGTCCAGCGTGGCGGGCAGGCTCGCGGCCGCGTTCCAGGCGGGGATTACGATGTTCACAATTCGTTCTTGACGCCTCGTCGCCATGCTGGTTAAGGTGTGTGCGAACGGAACACGAACAGCGCGGAGGTTTTGGTCATGCCCGATGGTCTCCTATGGGGTCAACCTTCCCCGCGCCGGCCGGCGGTGCATGACGCCGGCCAACAATCGCGCACAGGCTTCGCCATCCCGGGCGCCGAGCGCAAGGGGCGGGGCGCGCTGAGCAACCCGGCGAACCGCTACGAAGCCGCGTCGGTCGAGGCGCTGGACGATGGCTGGGGCACGCTGGCCGAGGATTTGGCCGACCTGCCGCCCTTGCCCACGCAGGTCATGCGGGATGCGGCGAAGTCTGCGCTGTCCTACAATGACAGTCCCGATCTGGGCTTCGACCGCTCGCTGAACCCCTATCGCGGCTGCGAGCATGGCTGCGTCTATTGCTATGCCCGGCCCAGCCACGCGCAGCTGGGCTATTCGCCGGGCCTGGATTTCGAGACGCGGCTGCTCTTCAAGCCCGACCTGCCGGCGCTGCTGGAGCGCGAGCTGTGCCGCCCGGGCTATGAGCCCCGCCCGGTGGCCCTTGGCGCCAATACCGATCCCTACCAGCCGATCGACCGCAAGCTCACCCTGACCCGGCAGGTGCTGGAAGTGCTGGAGCGGTTCAACCACCCCGTGACCGTGGTCACGAAATCGCAAGGGGTGCTGCGCGACCTCGATATACTTTCGCGCATGGCCAACCGTGGCCTGGCACAGGTGGCGATCTCCATCACCACGCTGGACGGGGAGCTCGCGCGCCGCATGGAACCGCGCGCGGCCAGCCCCACTCGCCGGCTGGCGACGGTCGAGGCCCTGGCGCGTGCCGGCATCCCCACCGCCATCCTGGCCGCCCCGATGATCCCGGGGCTCAATGACGCGGAGCTTGAAAGCATCCTGGCCGCGGGCGCCCGTGCCGGCGCCACCCGCGCGGGCTATGTGCTGCTGCGCCTGCCGTTGGAGCTGAAGCAGCTTTTCGAGGAATGGCTGATCCGCCACTACCCCGACCGCGCGCGCCGCGTGCTGGCGCTGGTGCGCGAGACCCGCGGCGGCGCGCTCTACCAGGCGAAATTCGGCGAGCGGCAGAAGGGCACCGGCCCCTATGCGGAGATGCTGGCCGCGCGCTTCACGCGGGCCATCGCGGCGCTGGGCATGGACCGCCGCCAGGGCGCCACGCGGGATCTGGATTGCTCGCAATTCCGAGCGCCGCTCGCGCAGCGTGCGGAACCGGCGCAGATGGCGCTGTTCTGAGCCTGGGGCTGGCGCTCAGATATGCAGCGCCCGCCCATCCACCGCGAGGGCTGCTTCCTTCACCGCCTCGTTCAGCGATGGGTGCGCATGGCAGGTGCGCGCCACATCCTCGGCGCTTGCGCCGAATTCCATCGCCAAGGCGAGTTCGGCGATCAAGGTGCCCGCATCCGGCCCGATGATATGCGCGCCGAGCAGCCGATCCGTGCCCTTGTCCGACAGCAGCTTCACGAAGCCATCCGTATCGCCCATCGCGCGCGCCCGGCCATTGGCCATGAAGGGGAACTTGCCCACCTTATAGGCCACGCCGCGGGCCTTCAGCTGTTCCTCGGTCTCGCCCACGCTGGCCACTTCCGGCCAAGTGTAGACCACGCCCGGGATCACGCCGTAATTCACATGGCCATGCTGGCCGGCCAGGGTTTCAGCCAGGGCGACACCCTCTTCCTCGGCCTTGTGCGCGAGCATGGGGCCGGCGATGCAATCACCGATCGCCCAGATGCCCGGCACATTCGTCGCGAAATGCGCATCCACCGCGATGCGCCCGCGTTCATCCAGCGCCACACCCGCCGAATCCAGCCCCAGCCCCGCGATGTAGGGCCGGCGCCCGATCGCCACCAGCAGCACATCCGCGCGAAGGGTTTCCTCGGCGCCACCAGCCGCCGGCGCCAGCGTGATGTCCACGCCTGTCGCATCCGCCTTGGCGCCCATCACCTTGGTCTTCAGCCGCAGCTTCACGCCCTGCTTCACCAGGATGCGCTCGAAGGCCTTGCCCACCTCGGTGTCCATCGCCGGCACCAGGCGGTCCAGGAATTCCACCACCGTCACCTCGGCACCCAGGCGCCGCCACACGCTGCCCAGCTCCAGCCCGATATAGCCGCCGCCGATCACCACCAGGTGCTTGGGCACGCTCTCCAGTTCCAGCCCGCCGGTGCTGGTGACGATGCGCTTCTCATCCACCGCCACGCCCGGCAGCGGGATGCTCTCGGAGCCGGTCGCGATGATGATGTGCTTGGCCGCGTATTCCGTGCCATCGACCATCACGCGGCCGGGGGCGGCGATGCGCCCCTCGCCCTTCAGCCAGGTCACCTTGTTCTTCTTGAACAGGAATTCCACGCCCTTGACGTTGGCGCTGACCACCTCGCCCTTGCGGGCCTGCATGCGTGCTAGATCGAGCGTCACCTGGCCCACGCCCACGCCATGATCGGCCAGCTTGTGCAGCGCCTCCTCGAAATGCTCGGAGGATTGCAGCAGCGCCTTCGACGGGATGCAGCCGACATTCAGGCAGGTGCCGCCCAGTGTGGCGCGCTTTTCCACGCAGGCCACCTTCATGCCCAGCTGCGCCGCGCGGATCGCGCAGACATAGCCGCCGGGGCCGGCGCCGATGACGATCACATCAAAACTGTCGGACATGGATTTGCCTTCGCTGCCTCAACCTGGCGGAGCTTATGCACTGGCCAGCAGCCGGCGCAAACCCGCTATCGCTGCGCCTTGTCAGCCGCCGTGCGCGCCTTGATGCGCGCCCGTGCCTCGTCCCACTGCGCATCGCCCCAGTCCAGGTAGTCGGTGAAGCCGCCGCCATTGCGCAGCCAGTTGCCGCCATCCAGCGCGATGGTCTGGCCCGAGATCCAGCCCGCACCCGGCGAGAGCAGGAAGGCCGCCAGATTGCCGATATCATCGGCCGTGCCCACGCGCCCCAGCGGGTTCACCGCGGCCGCCTTGGCGCTGGGGTCGTTTTCGCCGGGCCGCAGCCGGGCGAACATGCCCTCGGTCGGGATGGTGCCGGGTGCTATGCAGTTCAGCCGGATGCCGTGGCGCCCCCATTCGACGGCGAGCGACTTGGTCATCGCATGCAGCGCTGATTTGCTCATGGCCGACGGCACCACGAAGGGCGCGCCGGTCCAGACCCAGGTGACGGTGATGGAGACGACCGCGCCTGGCTGCCCCGCCGCGATCCAGCGCTTGCCCAGCGCCTGGGTCACATGGAAGGTGCCGTTGAAGACGATCTCCGAGACGGCGCGGAAGCCGCGCGGCGAGAGATCCTCGGTGCGGCTGATGAAATTCCCGGCGGCGTTGTTGATCAGGTGGGTGGGGCCATGGCCCAGGTCGAAGCTGGCCTGGATCGCGGCGTCCACGGCCTCGGCATCCTTGATGTCCACCGCCTGGCAGCGGGCGCGGCCGGGATATTCCGCGTTCATCGCCGCCACCGTGTCTTCCAGCACGGAAGCGCGGCGGCCCCAGATCTCCACGGCGGCGCCGAGGGATAGCAGGTGCTCGGCCATCATCCGGCC
>JAIXVH010000320.1 GCA_027483125.1 Acetobacteraceae bacterium
ATGCCTGGCCAGATGAACGTTCTGCGGGCCCAAGCGAACGTGCCCGATGATGAGGTCTTCGAGCTCGAGGAAATCAACCCCGAATTCGCGGATGCGGATGTGGCCTTCGTGATCGGCGCCAATGACGTGACCAACCCGGCCGCCAAGACCGACAAGTCGAGCGCCATCTACGGCATGCCGATCCTGGATGTGGAGCGCGCGAAGAGCGTGTTCTTCATCAAGCGCGGCATGGCGTCGGGCTATGCCGGCGTGGACAATGAGCTGTTCTTCCGCCCGAACACCATGATGCTGTTCGGCGATGCGAAGAAGGTCACGCAGGAAATCGTGCAGGCGTTGCAGCGGTAAGGGGGGCGGACGCCTCCCCACGAATCAGGCCGGGGCGCGCTATGTGCCCCGGCCTTTTTCATGCGCTCAGCCCCCGCGCGGCTGAACCCTGTTCGCATGGCCCAGCTTGCGCCCGGGCCGCACCTCTTCCTTGCCATACCAATGCGCGACCGTGCCCGGCGCGGCCAGCAGCCCTTCCCAGGCCGCGGCGCCTTCGGGGCCGATCAGGTTGGTCATCACCGCATCGGCATGCCGCGCGGGGCTGGCCAAGGGCAGGCCGCAAATGGCGCGCACATGCTGCTCGAACTGGCTGGCCAGGCAGGCATCCATCGTCCAATGGCCGGAATTATGCGGGCGGGGTGCGATCTCATTGGCCAGCACCGCGCCATCGGGCATGACGAACATCTCCAGCGCCATCAGCCCCACATAATCCAGGCCATGGGCCACGCGCGTCGCGGCCTCCGTGGCGCGGGCGGCGGTGGCGGCATCGATCGCGGCCGGCACCGTCGAGGTGTCCAGAATGCCGTCGCGATGCACATTTTCCGTCACGTCGAAGGCGGCGATCGCGCCATCCGCGCCGCGCGCCAGCACCACCGAGACTTCGCGCGCGAAGGGCAGCATCGCCTCGATGATGATGGGCACGCCGCCCAGGGCGTCGAAGACGCGCCCGGCATCCGCGGCATCGCGCAGCCGCATCTGCCCCTTGCCGTCATAGCCCGCGCGCGCCGTCTTCACGATGGCCGCACCTTGCGCCTGTACGAAGCGCGCGATGTCCTCGGCGGAGATCACCTCCGCCCAGGGCGCGGTCGGCACGCCGATGCGGTTCAGGAAGGCCTTCTCCAGGCGGCGATCACCCGCCAGTCGCACCGCCGCCACCGAAGGCCGCGCATGCGCGTGGCGTTCCAGCAGCGCGAGCAGCCGGAGGTCCAGGTTCTCGGTCTCGAAGGTGATCACATCCACCGCCGCCGCGAAGGCATCCACCGCCGCCGCGTCATCCGGTGCGGCAAGCCGCGTATGCCGCCAGGCCACAGCCATCGCCGGGTCATCCGCATCGGCCGACAGCACATGCATCCGATACCCCAGCCGCGCCGCGGCGACACTGGTCATCCGACCCAACTGCCCGCCGCCGACCATGCCGATCACCGCGCCGCGCGGCAGCGGCCCATGCCCGCCACCGGCACCTGCCGGTGCCTCAGCGCGGGTCATCAGGCACGCCATCCGTCTGCGCCTGGCGCCAGGCCTTGATGCGCGCGGCCAGCGCCGCATCCGACAGCGCGACAATCTGCGCTGCCAGGATCGCGGCATTCACCGCCCCTGCCTCGCCGATCGCCAACGTGCCCACCGGCACGCCCTTGGGCATCTGCACGATGGAGAGCAGCGCATCCATCCCGTTCAGCGAGTTCACATTCATCGGCACGCCGAGCACCGGCAGATGCGTCATCGAGGCGATCATGCCCGGCAGATGCGCGGCACCCCCGGCGCCGGCGATAATGACCTGGATGCCTGCATCCTCCGCGCCGCGCGCGAATTCCACCAGCCTAGCCGGCGTGCGATGGGCCGAGACCACGCGGACCAGTGGCGCGATCCCCATGGCCTCCAGCCATTCCACACCCTTGGACAGTGTGGGCCAGTCCGACTTGCTGCCCATCACCACCGCGATCATCGGTCGGGCCTTTCGCCGAACAGCCCGAGGTCGAGCGCTGCGTTGAACAGTTTCGGCGCGAAGCCAGGTGCGGCCGCGGCCTCCCGCAGCACGGCCAGTTCGGCCGGTTCCAGCGGTGTCAGCGGCGGCAGGAATTTCGGCGGCGGCGCCTCGGGCGGCGGAAAGCCTTGCAGCACCAGCATGATCTCATCGGTGATGGGGCAGGTGGCGATGCAGGTCATCGCCGCTTCGGGCAGTTGCATCAGGCGCCCGGCGAAGGCGCAGCCACGCACCTCAGGGCGCGAGAGGAAGCCGTCCCAGATGGTGAAGCGATTCTCGCGCAGCAGGTCGCGCGCCATGACGCCGCCCTGGGGGTTTTCCTCCTCCACCACGAAGAGGGTGAAGGCGGCATCGGGGGCGCTGGCTGCGATCTGCGCGGCCTCGCTGCCCGGCGGGTCCTGACGGGCGCGCAATTCGCGGTCGAGCGCGCGGCTATGCCCGCCCACCGGGTCGAAGACCGCGAGGTCGAACAGCAGGTTCAGCTGCGGGTCATTGCGCACGAACAGCGTCTTGCCGTTCCACAGCCGCAGCGCGCGCGCCTGGGATGCCATGGCCGCTTCCGGGACGCGCTTGGTCGCACCCGTCATGATCTGTTCGCGCGCGGCGGAGAGCGCCTGGTAGCGCGGGTTGCTGGCGAGAGTCACAGCCCCTCCGGAATATTCACGCCCAAGGCTACGGCGGTGGCGCGGATGCTGCCCCAGGTTTCGGGCGGTAGTGGCACGCCGTTGGCAAGCCGGTCGGCGCGGCGGGCCTTTTCGGGTTCACCGGGGATCAGCACGGGCTGCGCGGGGTCCGCTGGCGTGCATTCATGCATCCAGTCGATATAGCGCCGCGCGGCGGCCTCGAAGGCCGGCTTGTCGCCGAAATGCGCGGGCGAGAGGAAGATGGACAGCATGCCATTGGTGATGCGCCCGCGCCCCTCGACGGGGCCGGAGGTGCCGCCGCCGGTGAGCGCGCCTGCCAGCATTTCGCACATGAAGGCCAGGCCGGAGCCCTTGTGATCCCCGAAGGCGCGGATCGCGCCCAGCCCGTTCGCGGGGTTGCGCGGCCCGCCCGGCGCATACTCGCCATAGAGCGTGTGCGGGTCGGTGGACAGCGTGCCATCGGGGGCGATCAGCGCGCCTTCGGGCAATGGCTTGCCGCCATTGGAGGCGACCAGCACCTTGCCCTCGGCCACCAGGGATGTGGCGAAATCCAGGATCACCGGCCCCTCGGGCAGCGGCACGCCGACACTGAAGGGAGCGGTGGAGAAGCGTCGCTCCACGCCGCCGAAGGGTGCGACCAGCACCGAGCCGCCGACATTGACGAAATGGATCGAGATCAGCCCCTCGGCTGCGGCCATTTCCGCGTAATCGCCGACGCGGCCGATATGGCCGGCATTGCGCAGGCCCATGATGCAGGAGCCGTTCGCCACCGCGCGCGCGATCGCGGTGCGCACCGCCTGTTCGGCCACCACCTGGCCAAAGCCGTAATGCCCGTCCATCAGCAGGAAGGCGCCGCCATCGGCGATGATGCTGGCCGACTGGCCCTTCAGCACGAAGCCCGCTTGCAGCCATTCGATGTAGCGCGGCACGCGCACCACGCCGTGGCTGTCATGGCCTGCGAGATTGGCGCCCAGCAGGTGATGGGCGATTCGCTGGGCTTCCGGGCCGTCGCAGCCGGCGGCGGAAAACACACGGCGCACCACGTCTTCGAGCACGCCAGCGGGGATCAGGATATCGGTATCGGCCATGGCGGTTGTGTGCTCCGCCCAGCCCTGCTCGTCCAGACCCCGCCCGGCCAGCGCAGGCCACCCTCAGGGGCGGGAGCAGCTGCTGATGATCACCGAGAGCCTGGTTCCCACCAGGGGGCCGGGGAAGGGGTTGGGCCCGGTCAACATGGCCTGCCGCATGGCATCCAGCCGCTGTGACGCGAAGCGGCTGGCGGTCTGGCCCTGGCCGGTGAGGATGATGTCGGCATTGACCCGCACGGCGGCGCTGCCCCGGTTGAACAATTCGACCTGGATGGGATTGGCCGTCCCGCCCAGGTGGCGCACGCGCATCAGCCGCAGATCACAGCCATTCTCGCCGGTGCCGGTCACCACCAGATTGGCGCCCGACCAGAGCGCAGGCGCGGGCTGTGCGGTGGCCAGGGGGGGCATGGCGAGCATCGCCAGGAGCAGTGCAGGGCGCATGGCGCGGTCCTCAGTCCAGGGTGCAGTTGGTGATGCGC
>JAIXVH010000379.1 GCA_027483125.1 Acetobacteraceae bacterium
CATGGCACCCGCGCCACCGCCATAGCGCGCATCACCCAGGATGGGGTGGCCGAGATGCGCGGCATGCGCGCGCAGCTGATGCGTGCGGCCGGTGTGCGGTGCGAATTCCACCCAGGTCAGGCCGGGCGCGCGGCCGAGTGCGCGCCATTCGGTGATGGCCGCAGCACCCGCGGGATCGACGCGCATATGCCAGCCATCCTCGCGCGTGCTGTGCTTGAGCAGGGGGGCATCCACCACGCCGGCATCACCCGCGACATCGCCGCGCAGCACCGCCCAATACAGCTTCTGCACATCGCGCGCGGCGAAGCGCGCCGAGAGGTCGCGCAGCGCCGCCTTGTGGCGCGCCAGCACCAGGCAGCCGGCGGTGTCCTGGTCCAGCCGATGCGCTGGCGCCGGGATGAAACGGCCGCGCCGCAGCGCGGGCAGCTGGTCGGCCAGCGAAGGCCCGCCGCGCCGCCCGGGGTCGAGCGGCAATCCGGCGGGCTTGTCGATGATCAGCGCGTCATCGCTGCTGGCCAGCACCGCGATCAAACGATGCGCTGCCCCTGTTCCATCCAGCCGAAATACAGGTCCCGCGCGCGGGTCGCGACCGGGCCCACCGGCAGCTCGCGGTTGTTGTAGCGCGTGCAGGGCGTGACCTTGGCGTAGTTGCCGGTGGAGAAGATCTCGTCCGCGCTGTCCAGCTCCTCCGCCCGCACGGCGCGTTCCTCCACGCGCATGCCATCGGCGCTGAGCAGCGCAATGATGCGCTGGCGCGTGATGCCATTGAGGAAGGTGTTGTTCACCGCCGGCGTGATCGCCACACCATCCTTGGCGAACCAGATATTGGCGCTGGCGAATTCCGCGACATTGCCGTTGGGGTCCAGCATGACGGCATTATCCGCGCCGCGTTCGGCCGCCCAGGCGGAGGCACGCGCGCCATTGGGATACAGGCAGGCGGCCTTGGCATCGGTCGGTGCCATGTCGGTGGCCGCGCGCCGGAAGGGCGCCAGCATGGCCGAGAAACCGGCGAAGGGCGGCAGCGGCGCGTCATAGAGCGAGAGGATGAAATCCGTGCTGTCCGGATCGGGCCGCGCGGCACCCAGGCCGCGGCGGATGAAGAACATGGGGCGGACATAGAGCGTGGCGTCCGGGCCCATCATGCGGATGCCCTCGCGGCACAGCGCTTCGATCTCGGCCGCCGTCTTGGTGGGCTTCATGCCCATGGTGAGCGCGCTGCGCACGGCGCGCGCGCTGTGCTTGTCCAGGTCAGGCGCGAAGCCCTTGATGGAGCGCGCGCCATCGAAGATGACGGAGCCCAGCCAGAAGGCATGGTCCATCGGGCCCACAATCTTGGGTTCTTCGGTGACCCAGGCTCCGTCATACCAAAACACGCCGGCCATGCGCTGCTCCTATGCTGGACGCGGTCGGTGTGCCACGGGCGGGGCGCGGTTGGAACCCTGCCGCGTCAGGTGCGCAGGCGGCGTGCGACCCAGGCCAGGCGGCGCTGCCACAGCGCGCGCGCGGGGCTGGCATCCAGCACCTGGCGGCGATCCAGCCGGGCGCGCCAGCGGGCGGAAAACGCATCGGCCGTTGCGGGCGCCGCTGCATCGGGGATGTATTCATGCACGGTGGCGCAGGGCGAGATATGCGCGCCCTCATGGATCACCTGGCGGAAGCCTTCGCGGGCGAACATTTCCCCCAGCCAGTCGGGGTCGAAGCCGCCTTCATACCAGCCGCGCCAGCGCATCACCGCCATCGCATCGCGGGAGCCGCGCAGCCCCCAGGGCGCGAAGATCGGGCCGCGGTCGATCGGCAGGATGGGCTCGCCCGCCAGCATGATGCGCCCGCCCTCGGCCAGCAGCGGCTTGATCCGGCGCAGCAGCCCGATGGGGTCGCGACTGTGGTGGAAGGCCTCGTAGAACAGGATGATGTTGTAGGGCGGCTCATCGGGCGGCGCGTCACCGAATTCGCCGAGCGTGGTCTTCACATGCACGCCATACATCTCCGCCTGGCGTTCGATGGCGGTGAGGAAATGCGGGTTCACATCGACCACGGAGCAATGCACGCCCATGCGCGCCAGGCTGAGCGCGATCTGCCCGAAGCCCGGGCCGTATTCCAGCAGCCGCGCGCCGGCATGCAGCTGCGAATGCTTCAGGATCTGGCCCATGGCGAGCAGCTGGTCGGCGGCCTCATGCACCATCAGGCCGAACAGGCCGGGGCGGGTGCGCCAGTCCATCTGCGCGACCTCGGGTGTTTGTTCGTCCTGGTGGGCGTCATGGGCGCGGTCGCGGCCGGTGACCTCGGACCACAGGCGGTCCTGCTGTTCGGCATAGGCGGCGCTGTAGGGGTCGAGGCCGGGGTCGAACCATTCCGGCGGGCGAAAGTAATGGCGCGTGGCGTTCAGCCAGGCCTGCTGGTCGCCATGGGAATAGGCCATGAAATCAACCAGCATCGCGTCCAGATGCGGCACGCCGTATTCGTCCTGCGCGCAATGCCACTGCGGCGAAAGGGCCGTGTCATCGTCATCGCGCAAGGCTGGCATCGCTCTTCCCGTGGCCCGTTTCCGAGGCATGTGTGTGCCAGGGTGTGGGGCGGCCGTGCAAGGGCAGCCGCGCGTTTCCAAGCCTAGCTTTTGCCGGGGGCTCGCTGTGCGGCCTTCGGTGGGTTTGCAGCCGGCAGCTTGGGGGCTAGGCTCCCGGCGTTGCAGAAACAGGGGGAAACCTGCCGATGACGGTGCATTTCATCGTCCATGACGAAGGCGATTCCGTGGGCGTGGTGGTCGTGGAAGGCCTGACCGCGTCGAACCGGATCAATGGTTGGATCATGGACCAGGACAAGATGATCGAGTTCGACGCCAAGTCGGACATCCCGATCGGTCACAAATTGGCGATCAAGCCGATCAAGGCCGGCGAGACCATCATCAAATATGGCGTGGATATCGGCCGCGCTGTCGCGGATATCGCGCCGGGCGAGCATCTGCACGTGCACAACGTCAAGACGAAGCGCTGGTAAGGGGAAGCACCATGGGAATGGATCTGAAGGGCAGCTTCGAGGGCTGGCGGCGCGAGAATGGGCGCATGGGCGTGCGCAACCACGTCATCATCCTGCCGGTGGACGACCTGTCCAACGCGGCGGCCGAGGCAGTGGCGAACAACATCAAGGGGGCGCTGGCGATCCCGCACGCCTATGGGCGCCTGCAATTCGGCGCCGATCTGGACCTGCATTTCCGCACGCTGATCGGCACGGGTGCCAACCCCAATGTCGCGGGCGTGGTGGTGATCGGGATCGAGCCGGGTTGGACCGGCAAGATCGTCGAAGGCATCGCGCTGTCTGGCAAGCCGGTCGAGGGCTTCGCCATCGAGCAGAATGGCGACATCAACACCATCGCGAGCGCCTCGCGCGCGGCCTACAAGATGGTCAAGCACGCCTCGCGCCTGCGGCGCACCAAGGCCGATCTGGTGGAATTGTGGGTCAGCACGAAGTGCGGCGAGAGCGACACGACGAGCGGGCTGGCGAGCTGCCCGACGGTGGGCAACGCCTTCGACAAG
>JAIXVH010000229.1 GCA_027483125.1 Acetobacteraceae bacterium
GATCTGATCCGGGCGCGTGTGGCCCCGTTGGGCGATCATGCGGCTCCGGCGCTCGCCTCGTACGCGCGGGGTGATGACCGGGCGGTTGTGGCGCGCTGGGTAGAGCGCTTCCTGGCGGGCTGAGACAAGCCCGGCCAGCTGGCGCATCCGCCGCCCCGGGCCTTTTTGTTCAGCGCGCCGGGTGTCATGCCGCGCGCTGCCGCTGCCCCAGGATGTCCTGGACGTTCACCTGCTCGGTGAAGACGAGGCCCAGGATGCCGTGATCGCAGCGCGCGACGCGGGCCTTGATCTTGGCGCCGCTGTGGAACTCCAAGCCGATTCCCCTGCCCGGGGCCAGCTTCATCTCCGACGTCACCGCGATACCCCCACCGGAGATGTCGCGGATCAAGACCTCCTCGACCTGACCATCCACGACCAGGCGGACGCGCTGGCCGCTGCCTGCCACGCGATCAAAGCGGCGGCGCTCATCGCCCTCGTCTCGAAGATTGTACAGGAAGCCTTGCACCTCCCCGCGCAGCAGCCCGGCCTGGTGTTGAACGCCCTCGGCCGCACTGCGCACCTCGGCGCTGCTGGTCTGGGCCTCCAGTGCTGTTCCGCGCACGCTGTGCATCGCTGCGCTCACGCTGGCGGTGGCGGCCGTGACATTCTGCAGCCGTTCCGTGATCTCGCGCGTGGCGGCACCTTGCTCCTCGACCGCGGCCGCGATCGTGCCGGTGGCCTCGTTGATGCGGCTGATGGTGGTCGCAATGCCGTGCATCACCGTTGCGGCTTCGCTCGCGGCCTGGCGCATGGCCGTGATCTGCGCGCTGACATCCTCAGTCGCCTTGGCGGTCTGCGCGGCCAGGTTCTTCACCTCGCTGGCCACCACGGCAAAGCCCTTGCCGGCCTCGCCGGCGCGCGCAGCCTCAATGGTGGCATTGAGCGCGAGCAGGTTGGTCCGGCCCGCGACATCGGAAATCACGCTGAGCACATCACCGATGCGATCGGCGCTGCGTGTCAGCGCCAGCATGCGTTCGTCACTGGTGCGGGTTTCGTGAACGGCTTCGGTCGCGACGGCCGCGGCATGGGCGACCTGGCGGCTGATCTCGCCCACCGTGGCCGAAAGCTCCTCAACGGCGGCTGCGACGGCGGTCAGGTTCTCGGCCGCGCTGTCGGATTCATGGGCGGTGCTGTCGGCGCGCGCCTGGGTCTGGTTCGCCACCTCGGCCATGCGCTGGGCGGCGGCGCGCATGCTGCTTGCGGCTGCCTCGAATTCCGACATCACCCCGCCGACCGACAGACCGAAATCCTCCGTGTAGCGCTCCACCGCCTGGGTACGACGCTCACGCTGCGCACGGCTGGCCGTAGCCTCGGCCTCCAGGGCGCGGTTACGCTCCGCATTGTCGCGGAACACCTGCAGGGCGGCGGCCATGGCGCCGACCTCGTCACGCCGCGCGACACCCGGGATCTTCACATCCAGCTGGCCGTTCGATATCGCGCGCATTGCCCCGGCCATCCCCGCGAGCGGGCGGCCAATGCGAAGCGCCATCAGAAACGCGACGGGCAGCGCCACAAACAGCACAGTCAGCGCACTCAGCAACGTAATCAGCACGCCGCGGGTCTCTGCCGCGTGCCAGCCGCTCAGCGGCAGGGCGATCAGCGTGCCGCCGGCCACCTGACCTTCCAGGTCACGGATGGGCAGAAGGCGCATCAGATAATCGCCACGGCCGGGCAGGGACCAAACGGTGCCTGCCTCTCCCCGCGCGGGCGAATTCTCGGCCAGCAGCGGGGCCAGGCCGGCGGCGTCCACGCCCTCCAGCGAGGAGGCGGTCATCCGCGTGCCGCCGAACAGCATGGCATGGCCATCGACCAGCCGTGCGATGGCACGGGCGGTGTTGACCTCAAGCCGGCCAGCCACTTTCAGCGTCCCGACCACTCGCCCCTGGTGGCGCAGCGGCACCACCGCGCCATAGGCGGCAGCCCCGCTGGTAGGCGAGACGGTGATGCCCGGTGCGATCTCACCGCGCAGCGCGCGCGCCACATCGGTGACACGCGACTTGTCATCACCGGCCTGCGCCGGGTTGTGGCCGCGCAGTAGGACGCGGCCCTGCGCATCGGTCAATTCCAGCACCGAGACCCGCGGGTCGCTGCGCCGCAGTTCGGCGAAGATGTGCGGGACGGTTTCGCGAAGGGCCGTGGTGTCACCGCGCACCACGGCATCGATCATGCTTGGCGATTGCGCCAGCGCGATCGCCGGGGTCTGCATGCGCACCATGCCTTCACGCAGCATGTTCTCCGCACGTTCCGACGCCGCGGCCAGGGTCGCCTGCATGCGATCATCGCGCAGGTCACGCAGGGAATAGAGACCTGCCAGCGTGGCCAGCACGGCCCCGGCCAGCGCAGGCAGCACGCCCAGCAATGCGATACGGCCCCGAAGACCCTGCATGAAACGCATCGTCAACTCCTAAGATACGTCCGGTTTCGACGATTATGCGTTGGAATTATTGACGAGCCCTCAACGCCGGCGTCACGCGCCAGCGGCCACCAGTTCATCCAGCGCGGGGTCCATGGCGAGCGCGAAGCGCGTCATTTCCGTCACCAGCTGGATCGCGCCATCGGGCCGCCTGGCCTGGCGGCGCAGCACCACCCGATGGTCGGGCAGCACGCGCAGTTCCACACCCGGCGGCATACGCTCGCGCAATGCGACCAGCGCCTGCACGGTCGCCGCACGGTCGCGCCCACGTTCGGCCGTGGATGGAATGCGGCCGACCACCGAGACGAGCCGCAGCGCGTCATCGGTCAATTCGGCTGCGCAGGAGTGACCCCGCCAGCCATAGCGCACCACCGGCCGCACGGCCGGCTCACGCGGATGCAGGCGCCCATCGGGCGCGACCTGGAAGGGACCGAGAGACATCATGCCGCCCAACTTGCGGCATGTTGGTGAAGAGAGGATAAACCGCCGCATGGCACTCGCTGAATCCCTCCGCATGGTCCTCGCGAAACCGCACCGTGCGGGCTACCCCTTCATTGCCGGTGGCGGGGCGGTCATGGTGCTGGGCCTGTTCCTGGGCGGCTGGCTGTTCTGGCCCGGCGCGATGTTCACGGCCTTCTGCCTGTATTTCTTCCGCGACCCCGAGCGTGTGCCGCCCGAGCAACGCAGCGCCGTGGTCGCACCGGCCGATGGGCATGTCGTTTCCGTCGAACGCGCCACCGCCCCCGCCGAGCTCGGCCTGGGCGAGGCTCCGCTCTGGCGAGTGGCGATTTTCCTCTCGGTCATTGACGTCCATGTGAACCGCAGCCCGGTGCATGGCCGCGTCACGCGCATCGCCTACCATCCGGGCAAATTCCTCTCCGCCAATCTCGACAAGGCGAGCGAGGAGAACGAGCGCAACGGCATGGTGATCGAGACCATGGGCGGCCGCCTGGTGGGCTGCGTGCAGATCGCGGGCCTGGTCGCGCGGCGCATCCTGTGTGACGCGCGCGTTGGCCAGCAGCTGAATGCCGGCGAGCGCTACGGCATCATCCGCTTCGGCTCCCGCACGGATGTCTACCTGCCCGAAGGTGTCATGCCGATGGTGCGCGTGGGCCAGACCATGGTCGGCGGCGAGACCATCATCGCCGATCTCGGCGCGTGACCGCGCGCGAACGCGCCCGCCGCGCGCTGGCCAAGCGGCTGGCGCGCCGCCCGCGCTATCGCGGGCCTTCCATCAACCGCGTCATCCCGAACATCCTGACCATGCTGGGGCTCTGCGCCGGCATGCTCGCGGTGCGCTACGCCTTCGAGAACCGCTTCGACATGGCTGCCGCGCTGATCGTGGTCGCCGCCATCATCGACGGGCTGGATGGGCGCATCGCAAGGCTGCTGAAGGGCACGTCGAATTTCGGCGCGGAGTTCGACAGCCTCTCGGATTTCCTGTCATTCGGCGTGGCACCCGCGCTCGTGTTGTATCTCTGGTCCATGCAGTCGGTGGGGCACCTCTTTTTCCTGCCCTGCCTGATGTATGCGGTGGCGCTGGCGCTGCGCCTGGCGCGCTTCAACGCATCGCTGCTGGATGACCCGGCGGCGCCACGCCCGGCCAAGCCCCTTTTCGCGGTGAACTTCTTCACCGGCGTCCCGGCGCCGGCGGCCGCGGGGCTCGTGATGTTCCCGCTCTTCGCGGCACTGGCCTTCCAGACCTGGGGCCTGACGGGCATGGCGGCCGCGCTGCGCCACCCGGTGTTCGTTGCGATCGTGCTGGTGGTGGTGGGCCTGCTCGCCGTCTCGCGCCTGCCGACCTGGAGTGGGAAGCGCATCCGCCTCAAGGCGCAGCAGGTGCTGCCGCTGATGCTCTCGGTGCTGGCCTATGCGACGCTGCTGGTGACCGAGCCCTGGGCCGCCCTGGCCTTGGGCAGCGCGCTGTACATGGGCGTGGTGGTGGCGTCTTCCTTGGCATACCGGCGCCTCCACCGGGAATGGGTGGCCAGCCACCCGCAGCCTGACGCGGCTGGTTGACACGGGTCCGCGCCGGCCAGGCGGAGCACCTGGCCGGCCTGTGCGTCATGTCATCCGGATCGGCGTCAGGTCCTGGAACCAGCTTTGCGCCTGCACGAAGCCCTGAACGCGGCGCGACATCGCGCGCGGGTTCAGGTCATGCGCCACGAACAGGAACAACGCGTCATCCACCACGCGCGCATGCAACTCCTGCAGCAGCACCGCCTGCGCGGCGGGGTCGAAGGTGTTGTAGGCGCGGTCGATGATCGCGTCGTACCAGGGGTCGGAGAAGAAGCCCCAGTTGTTGGCCGCCGGCGGCGTCAGTTCGGTCTTGAGGAAGCGGATCAACCCGTTGAACGGATCAAGTGCGGCATAGCTGATGTTGATCGCGGTGATGCCACGGTTCGACGGTGCGCGCGCGCCATCGCGCCACAGGCCGAGCAGCGAGTTCCATTCGACCACCTCGAAGGTGATCTCGATGCCGATGTCGCGCAGGTTCTGCTGGATGGCCTCGTTCATCGGCAAGGGCTGCATCTGGCCGGAGCCGGAGGGTGAGATGCCGACCCGGGTGCGGATCGGGTTGGCGCGGGAGAAGCCGGCTTCCGTCATCAATCGCCGCGCCTCTGCCACATCGGTGCGGATCGGGTTGCGCGGGCTGCCATGCCAGGGGTGGCCCGGCGGCAAAAGGCCAGCGCCGGGCGCCATCATGCCGCCGA
>JAIXVH010000267.1 GCA_027483125.1 Acetobacteraceae bacterium
AGATTGGGCTCGGTGGAGGAGAGGCGGCCGGTGCTGGTCACCGCCATGGCGAAATCCGTGTGCACCCGGCCATCCTTGGCGATGGCGTTGGACAGGCCCTCGACATAGGTGGATTTCAGCTTGGCGATCTGCCGGTGTTCCAGCACCGCGCGCGCCAGTTCCACGCCTTGCGCCGCCAGTTCCTCCAGCACCTTGGCATCCGTCGAATAGGCGCCGGTCTTGCCCTTCTTGCCGCCTTTCAGCCCCATCTCGTCGAACAGGATTTCGCCCAGCTGCTTGGGCGATGCGACATTGAAGGCGCGCCCGGCAAGGCGGTGGCAATCGGCCTCCAGCAGCACCAGGCGTTCGGCGAAATCATCGCCGATGCGGCGCAGTTCGACGCCATCCACCTTGATGCCCGCGGTCTCCATCGCCGCCAGCACGGGCACCATGCGGCGCTCCATCTGTTCGTACAGCGCGAGTGACTGCGTGCTGCGCAATTCCGGGCGCAGCTTCTGCCACAGGCGCAGTGTGACATCCGCATCCTCGGCGGCGTAGGCGGTGGCGCGGTCCAGCGGCACGGCGTCAAAGGTCACGCGTTCCTTGCCCTTGCCGGTGACCTGGTCATAGGGGATGGGCGCGTGGCCAAGGTGGCGGAGCGACAATTCATCCATGCCCTGGCCATGCCGACCGGCATCCATGCTGTAGGAGATCAGCATGGTGTCATCCACCGGCGCGATGGCGGCGGCGCCGTTCTGCGGCTGCGCCATCACCTCGATGTCGTATTTTGCGTTGTGCAGGATTTTCAGCACGGCGGGGTCGGACAGCACCGGCGCCAGCAGCGCCAGCGCGGCTTCCTGGGAGAGTTGTTCCGGCGCGGGGCCATCCAGCAGCCCGCCATTGCCGCCATGGCGCAGCGGCAGATAGGCGGCGCGGCCCGGCGCGGTGGCGAGTGCGATGCCGACCAGCCGCGCATTCAGCGCGTCAAGGCTGTCGGTCTCGGTGTCGAAGGCCAGCACGCCTTCGATACCGGCCAGGAATTCGCGCAAGGCGGCTTCCGTGGTGATGGTGGTGTAGGGGCCGAAGGGGATGTCCTGCGGTGTTTCCGGTGCCGCCGGCACGGCTGCGACGCGCGCGGGAATGGACGCTTTCGCGTCATCCAGACCCAGCCGCGCCAGCAGGGAACGAAAACCCTGTTCGCGAAAAAACCCAGCCAGACGGCCGGTTTCCGGCGCGCGCGCCACCAGCGCCTCCACCGGCTCGGGCATGGGCGAATGAGCGTCCAGCGCCACCAGCCGCTTGCTGATGCGCGCCTTCTCCGCATGTTCGATCAGCGCCTCGCGCCGCTTGGGCTGCTTGATCTCGGCCGCGCGGGCCAGCAGCGATTCCAGATCGCCATATTCGGTGATCAGCTGCGCGGCGGTCTTGATGCCTATGCCCGGCACGCCCGGCACGTTATCCGTCGCATCCCCGGCCAGCGCCTGAACATCGACCACGCGATCGGGGGTGACGCCGAATTTCTCCAGCACCTCCGGCGCGCGAATGGGCTTCTGCTTGATCGGGTCCAGCATCTCCACCTGGTCGCCGATCAGCTGCATCAGATCCTTGTCGGAGGAGACGATGGAAACCCGCCCACCTTCCTCAACCATCACCCGCGCATAGGTCGCGATCAGGTCATCCGCCTCGAAGCCAGGCTGCTCCAGCCGCGCGACACCGAAGGCATCCGTCGCTTCGCGGATCAGGGCGAATTGCGGGCGCAGCTCCTCCGGCGGCTCGGGCCGGTGCGCCTTGTACTCGGGGTAGATGTCATTGCGGAACGTCACCCGCGCGCTGTCGAACACCACGGCGATATGGCTGCCGGCATGCTGCTCCAGGAAGCGGCTCAGCATCGAGCAGAAGCCGAACACCGCATTCACATGCGTGCCATCCGCGCGCGTCATCGGCGGCAGCGCATGGAAGGCCCGGAAGATGTATCCCGACCCGTCGATCAGGATCAGGTGGCGTTCAGTGCCCGTGGTCATCGCCGGCGCCCTCGGCCAGCACATAGGTGCGGCTGCAATAGGGGCAGGTGGCCTGATCGTGTTCGATGTGCAGCATGACCGTGGGGTGTCCCAGCGCGCCGCCGCCGCCATCGCAGGGCACATTGCGGCTGTGGACGGTGATCTTGTCGTCGGGTGTCACGCCGGGGGTCAGCTTGGGGCTGTAGCCGGTCATTTGCGGGTCGCGCATGGTGGGCGTTCCTTTCCGCGCATGGCTTAGCCTGAAAAACCGCGCTGGACCATCGCGCGGCCTCCCCATATGCGTGGCGCATGAACAATGAACCCGCCATTGCCGTCACCGGCCTGCGCAAGACCTATCCGCCGCGTGGCAATGCCCCCGCGAAGGAGGCGTTGAAGGGCATCGATCTCGCCGTGCCGCGCGGCAGTTTCTTTGGGCTGTTGGGACCGAATGGCGCCGGCAAGTCGACGCTGATCAACATCCTGGCCGGCGTGGTGATGAAGACCGCGGGTCGCGCGCAGGTCTGGGGCATTGATCTGGATGCCGACCCGATTTCACTGCGCCGCAAGATCGGCATCGTGCCGCAGGAACTGAACCTGGACCCCTTCTTCACGCCGAAGGAGGCGATGGAGCTGCAGGCGGGCCTGTGGGGCGTGCCGTCGCGTGCGCGGCGGACCATGGAAATCCTGGAATCCGTGGGCCTGGCGGACAAGGCCAATGCCTATGCGCGCAGCCTTTCGGGCGGCATGCGCAGGCGTTTGCTGGTCGCCAAGGCGATGGTGCACAGCCCGCCCGTGCTGGTGCTGGACGAACCCACTGCCGGCGTCGATCTGGAGTTGCGAGAACAGCTCTGGACCATGATCCGCGGCTTGAACCGCGCTGGCACGACGATCGTGCTGACCACGCATTACCTCGAGGAAGCGCAGTCCTTGTGCGATGAGATCGCCATCATCGGCGATGGCCGCGTGATCGCGCATGACAGCACGGCGAATCTGCTGGCGCAGATGGATGACAAGGCGGTGGCGATCACGCTGTCCCAGGACATCGCCGTGCTGCCCGAGAGCCTTGCGCGCTTCAACGCCAAGCTGGAATCGCCGCGCCGCATCGCGTTGCGTTTCCGCGCCCGCGAAACCGCCATGGAATCCGTGCTCGACGCGCTGCGCGCCGAAGGCATGTCCATCGCCGACATCTCCACGCGCGAGGCCGACCTGAATGACATCTTCCTGCGCCTCACGCGTGAGGCACGCGCTGCGTGAAATGGCTCGCTGCCCTGGCGCTGCTGCTCTCGGCCTGTGCGCCGACGCTGCGCCCGGCGGGCCCAGCCATTCGTGGTGCCGCCATCGAGGCCTGGACACCGCCGCCACAACCGCAGCGCCCCAGCCCCTGGGCGCTGGCGCCCGCGCCGCCCACGCCGCAGCCCGCAGGGCCGGTGCCGGCCGAAGCGCTGGTGATGCCCGATGGCATGGCGCTGGCGCTGCGCGCCTGGCCGGCCGCGAACCCGCGCTTCGTCGTGCTGGCGCTACATGGCTTCGGCGACCATGGCGGCAACACCTGGGTCGAGGGCGCGCCGCTGCTGAACGCCGGTGGTGCCACCGTCTATGCCTATGACCAGCGCGGCTTCGGCTACTCCCCGCATCGCGGCATCTGGCCCGGCGCGCCGACATTGGTGCAGGACGCGCGGGAGGCAGCACGCCTCATCGCCGCACGCCATCCCGACCTGCCGATATTCCTGCTGGGCGAGAGCATGGGGGGCGCGGTCGCGATCGTCGCCGCACAGCAACCAGGCGCGATCCGCGGCGTCATCCTGATGGCGCCCGCCGTCATCGCGCGCGGACAACTGCCCGCCTTTGCGCACGCCTTGCTGGATGGCGCGACGGCGCTGGCGCCCGCACTCGGCGTTTTCGCGGGTGCTGGTGGCATCACCGCCAGCGACAATGCTGCCGCCTTGCGCCGCTTCGGCGCCGACCCGCTGACGCTGCGCGTGGTGCGGCTGGACATGATGCAGGGCCTTGTGGACCTGATGGACGAGGCTGTCGCTGCGCTGCCTGGCTGCTGCACCGTGCCGGTGCTGGTGCTGAATGGCGGGCGCGACCAGGTGGTGCCCATCCGCATCCAGCGCCGCGTGCTGCGCGCGCTGCCCGAGCGCGAAGGGCGGCGCATCATCCACTACCCTAGCGGTTTCCATCTGATGCTGCGCGACACCATTCGCGAACAGGTCGCGCGTGACCTGCTGGCCTGGATGGCGGACCCCCGCGTGCCCATCGCCGCCGAGGCCGCGGCGCGCGATTGGCTACGCTGAAAACGCGCGCGCTTCGATGCGCGGCGCGCGGCCCGCGATCATGTCCGCCACCACCGCCGCACTGCCCATGGCCAGCGTGAAGCCCAGCGCGCCCTGGCCGAGATTGCAATGCAGGTTCGGCCAGCCTGGCGCCGGCCCCAGCATTGGCAGGCTGGTCGGCGTTGCCGGCCGCAACCCCGTCCAGGGCCGCAATTCGCGCCAGTCGCTCGCATCCGGAAAGGTGCCGCGCGCCTGGCGCAGCAGCGTGTCCAGGCGGGCATTGTCGAAGCGCATATCGGCGCCCACCAGATCCGCCATGCCGGCGATGCGCAGCCGCGAACCCAGCCGCGCATAGACCACCTTCTGCGAGATGTCGGTCACGCTGACAGCCGGTGCCACGCCCGTGATCGGCACGGTCAGCGAATAGCCCTTCAGCGGGTAGATCGGCACATCCAGGCCGAGCGGCCGCGCCAATGCGCGCGCGCCCATGCCGAGTGCCAGCACGAAGGCATCGGCCTCCTGCACGCCATGCGGCGTGGCAGCACCCACCACGCGCCCGCCCGCGGTCAGCAATTGCGTCACGCGGGTGCCGAAGCGGAAACTCACATCGAAGTTGGAGGCGCGCAGCACGCGCACCAGTTCGGCGCAGAACAGCTGGCAGTCGCCGGCATCCTCGCTCTCCGTCCAGACGCCGCCCGCGATGCGCGATGCGATGGATGCCAGGGCCGGTTCGCGCGCGAGGCATTCGGCGCGGTCCAGCACCTCCTGCCGGCTGCCCATGCGCGCCTGCAATTCCACCTGCGCGCGCGCACCTGCCAGGCCGGCATCATCGGGATAGACCACCAGCTTGCCGCTCGCGCTGAAGGCGTAATCGAGACGCTCGCGCGCGGTGACATCATGCGTGAGCTCGCGCGACAGCGCCGCGAGCCGCAGCAGCGCCGCCGTGGTGGCGTTCGATTGCGTCGCCGTGCAGGCACGCCAGAAACGCCAGAGCCAACGAATCTGGTGCCAGGTGAAGTCTGGGCGCAGCCGCATCGGGCCATCCGGATCGGCCAGCCATCCCGGCAGCTTCCACGCCACACCCGGTGCCGCGAAAGGCGCCACATAGCTGTAGGAAAGCTGCGCGCCATTGGCGAAGCTGGTGACCATGCCGGGGCCGGGCTCGGCATCCAGCACCGTCACCGCATGGCCATCGCGCGCCAGTTGATAGGCGGTGGCCAGCCCCACCACGCCCGCGCCAAGAATGCAAACGCGCATCAGTTCAGCCGCATGCCGGGGTAGCGGAACATGCCGTCCGGATAAGCCACGAAACCCTGCAGGCGCTCGGTATGCGCCCAGGTGTTCCGGCGGTGCCAAAGCCAGATATAGGGCAGGTCGCGCAGCAGCGTCGCGGCCGCGCGTTCATAATGCGGGCGGCGCGCGGCTTCGTCCGGTTCGGCGCGGCCGGCGGCGAGCGCGGCCTCCACTTCGGGCACGCAGTAGCGGCCATCATTGTTCGGCCCACCGCAGCCGACATGGAAGCTGATATTGCCGTCGGGATCGGCACGGCCGCCCCAGAATCCGATGCCGCCCTCGAAGGCGCCTTGCGTGTTGGCGCGCACATAGGCGCCGATTTCCATGGCGGTGATCTCCACGCGGATGCCGGCCTCGGCGGCCATCGCCTGGATCACTTCGGAGGCCTGCATGAGTTCCGGCTGGTTCGGCGTGTTCAGCCGCAGCACGGGGTTGGCGATGCCGGATTCCTGCACCAGTCGCCGCGCGCGCGGCAGATCGCGCGCCGGCACCGGATGGGCGCGGGCATAGAGCGGATGATCCGGTGCCACCCATTGGTTGCCCGCCAGCGCCTCCCCCTGGAAGACCACGCGCACCAGCGCCTCGCGGTCGATCGCCGCGTCCAGCGCCGCGCGCAATGTCGCGCTGCGACCGAAGGCGGATTGCGAGCCGGCCGCGTTGGCGACGTTGAAGCGGATGAAGTTATGGCCCAGTTCCACGGCACTCGCCGTGCGCAAGCCGCGTTGCGCGCGCAGGATGGGAAGGTCCGTGGGGGCCACGCGTTCCATCAATTCCACCGCGCCCGCGCGCAGGTTCTGCAGCCTGATGTTTCCATCGGCGATGGGCCGGAAGATCACGCGCTCGATATGGATGTTCTGCGCGTTCCAATGGCCTGTGTTGCGCTCCAGCACGATGCGGTCGAGTGCCACGCGCTCCCGCAGCCGGAAGGGGCCGTTGCACAGTGGCGCGTTGCGCTCGGCGTTCCGCGGGCTGACCATCATGCCGCCGCGCGTCACCAGGATGGAGAGCAGCGGCACGAAGGGTTCCGACAAATCGATCCGCGCGGTCAGCGGGCCCAGCACCGTGACGCCCGTGACACTCGGCATTTCACCGCGGCGGAAACTGCCCTGTGTCGTCATGTGGCGGTTGATGCCGAAGGCGACGGCCTCCGCATCGAAGGGCGCGCCATCAGGGAAGGTCACGCCGGCGCGCAGATGCAGCACCAGGCCGCGCTTGTCGGCGGTCCATTCGAAGCGCTCGGCGACATTGC
Organism: Acetobacteraceae bacterium; assembly: GCA_027483125.1. Lineage (GTDB taxonomy): Bacteria > Pseudomonadota > Alphaproteobacteria > Acetobacterales > Acetobacteraceae > Rhodovarius. The sequence continues at coordinate 6,798 of JAIXVH010000267.1, forward strand.
CGATGAAGCGGCCATCGGGTGTCAGTTCCAACAGCTTGTCGCACATCGCCGACAGCACCTGGTGGCCTGCGAAATTGCGCGAGAAGGTGGGGTCCGGCACATCGAGATCCTCGAAGATCGCGATGCGCAGCGTGTTCTGCGCGGGTTGTGCCAGGGCGGGCGTGGCGAGCAGCAGGGGCAGCAGGGCAAGGGCGTGGCGCATGGCGCTACTTCACGCGGTTTCGCGGCCGCGTTCAATCCGGGCGATACCTTCGGCCACGGCGGCGGCAATGGTGACGCCCAACGGCGTGTCCGCCAGCACCGGCAATGGTGCGGCATCCGGCAGATGGCCGAACTGCGAGCCCACCTGGCGCGCCGCGCGCAGCAGCACCGCATCCAGCCCGCCCATCTCGCCCGCTGCGATGATCAGGCTGCGCGCATATTCGCGCGCATAGCCGCGCGCCGCCTTGGCGCGGCGCTCGGCGGGCCAGGTGTCGGATGGCAATACGGGCTGCGGGCCGGGCGGCGGCGGCGTTTCATCAGCAAAACGCAGCCGTTCTTCGGGTGCGAGGTCCCGCGCCTCCTCGATATAGTAGCCCGATAGCGCGGCATCGCCCGCCGCCACCTGGCCGGTGCAGACAAACCCCAGCCGTGGATTGCCGAGTGCCACGCCGTTATGCGCATGCCAGCCGCGCAGCATCGCCGCACTGACCTGCGCCGGAATGCCGCAGACCGCGGTGCCCCACCACAGCCAGCGCGGTGCGGGATAGACCACCCAGGCGCGCCGCGCGCTCTCCTCCACGCAATACACCCGCACACCGCCGATCGCGTTGGACAGCATGTGGTAGCGCGCGCAGGCGATGGCGTGCGGCAACTGGTCCAGGCCCAGTTTCACCAGGCCCGGCAGGAAGCGCTCGCGCTGTTGCAGGCGGAATGTGCGGAAGACCAGTTCCTCCGCCACGGCCGGTCCCGCATGCGCGACGGTGCCCAGCACCATGCCGGTGAACAGCGCGCGCGCGATCTCGGCTTCAGTATCCACGCGCGCGGTCAACCGGATGCAGCGGCGCCTCGCCACGCGCCACGCGCGCCATGCTCTCCAGCACGCAGCGCGCGACCGCGTCAGGATGCGGCGCGGCGGCGATATGCGGCGTGACCTGCGCGCGCGGGTGGCGCCAGAAGGCGTGGTCCTGCGGCAGGGGCTCGGCATCGAACACATCCAGCGCGGCGGAGAGGCGGCCGGAATCGAGTTCGCGCAACAGCGCGGCTTCATCCACCTGGCCACCGCGGCCGGCGGCGACGACCAGCGCGTCATCGGCCAAAGCGGCCAGTTCTGCCGTGCCCAGCACGCCGCGCGTGGCGGGTGTTGCGGGCAGCAGCACCACAGCTGCCATGGCACCGTGCAACGTATCCGCCAGCGGCCCTGCCGCGCGGTTCCAGCCCTGCGCGGGAATGCCCAACGCGCCGAGAGCGGCCAGCACCGCGCCACCCATCGCACCGGTGCCCAGCACCACCACCCGGAACGCGGCGATGTCGCGCGGCGGGTGGCGCGTCCAGCGGGCTTCGCGCTGCTGCGCTGCATAGGTCTCGCCGCGCCGCACATGCCGCAGCACCGCCGCCAGCACATGATGCACCATCATGCCCGACAGCTCCGGCGCCACGACCCGCCCGATCGGCACATGCGCCGGCAGATCGGGCGCCGCCAGCAGCGCATCCACGCCGGCACCCGTGCCGTGCACGAGCGACAAATGGGCCAGCGACGCCATCAGCCCCGCCGGCGGCTTGTAGGCGATCAGGCAGGTGATGTGCGCGGGGTCATACGCCTCGCCCAGCAGCCAGACGGGGTGCGGGCCGGCGCGCAGCAGAGCATCGCGCATGCGGGGCGTCTCGTCGGGGTGGCCGGCAATCAAAATGCCGCTACGATCCTTGGTCATGGCGTTCAGCTTCGATCCTTTCGACTTCGCCGTCCATGCGGACCCCTACCCGTTCTACCGCGCGCTGCGCGACGAGCACCCGGTCTATTGGAGCGAGGGCGCGCGCTGCTTCGTGCTCTCGCGCCATGCCGATGTGATCGCGGCACTCAACGACGTGCCGCGCTTTTCCAACACCGGCGGCAATGTCATCGATGACAGCCGCGCCAAGCTCGGCCGCACCGTCGGCAGCATGGACCCACCGCGCCACACGGCCATGCGCGCGCTGGTCAATGACGCATTCAACCGCCGCCAGGTGGCACGCGAACGCGCCTTCATCGAGGCCACGGTCGAACGCCTCACCGCGTCACTGCCCGCCGAATTCGACCTGGTGCGCGAGGTAACATCGCCGCTGGCCGGCGCCGTCATGGCGCATCTGCTGGGCGTGGAGGGCGCGGATCTGGCGGAGTTCAAGCGCCTCATCGACATCTCGATGTATCGCGACCCCGCGACCCGCGCGCGCACGCCCGAAGGCGAGGCCGCGCAGGCCGAATTGCTGGCCATCACCGCCCGCCAGGTGGAACGCCGCCGCGCCGCACCGGGCGAGGACATGATCAGCGCGCTGCTGGGAATGGAACTGGAACCCGACAGCGTGGTCTGGATGGCGCGCGCGGTGTTCGGCGCGGGCTTCGAGAGCACCAGCAGTTTCCTGGCCAATGGCGCGCTGGCGCTGATGCGCCACCCCGAGCAGGCGTTGCTGCTGGCCGCCGAACCCGCGCGCCTGCCCGACGCCATCGAGGAAATCCTGCGCTACGAAACCCCTGCCCAGCGCTTCGCGCGCACACTGACGGCCGATGCCACCATGCATGGCGTGACCATGCCCGCCGGCGCCAAGGTGCTGGTCATGTATGGCAGCGCCAACCGCGACGAACGCGCCTTCGACGCGCCGGAGCGCTTCGACATCACGCGCAAGCCTGCCCGCCATTTGGGCTTCGGGCTCGGTCCGCATTTCTGCGCCGGTGCCGCGTTGGCGCGCATGGTGGGGCAGGTGTTCTTCGCAGCGATGGCGCCGCGGCTGGCGCGCTGCGTGCCATTGCCCGGGCCGTTGGCCTGGGCGCATTCGCCGACCTTCCGCTCACTGACCAGCCTTCGCGTCCACCAAACCCAAGCGCTGTAGCAGCAGCGCGCGCCGCACCGGCTTGGTCATGTAGTCATCCATGCCTGCCTCCAGGCATTGCGCCTGGTATTCATCGCCGGCCGCGGCCGTCAGGCCGATGATGCGCGTGGTGCGGTTCGGCCCGGCGGTGGCGCGGATCTGCCGTGTGGCTTCCAGCCCATCCATCACCGGCATCTGCACATCCATCAGGATGATCGCGTAGCTCTCGCGGCGCGTGGCCTGCACCGCCTCGGCACCGTTGATCGCCAGATCCACCTGCGCACCGGCAGCATCCAGGATGCCGCGCATCACCAGCTGGTTGGTCGGGTTGTCCTCGACCAGCAGGATGCGGCCGACGGCCTTGGCGGGTGGCGGCGCGGCCTGGACCGGGGCCTCGATACCCAGCAGCGCCTCGCGCAGGCGGCGCGGCAGGATGGGTTTGAGCAGCGCGGCCTCGGCCGCGGCACTATCCGCGGCACCGGCCAGGATGACGCAGCGCGTGCCGGGGCTGGCGGCGGCGATGGCGGCTGCCGCGCCGATGGGCACCAGCGCGAAGGCCGGAAGCTGCGCGCGCGCCAGGGCCTCGGCTTCGGCGGCATTGCCGGCGGGCAGGGGCTTGGCGCCGATGGCGATGACCGCATTGGCGGCCGCGTTGCGCACGCGCTCGCTCTCCAGCAGCAGCAGCACACCGGCATCGCGCAGCACGGCCGGCGGCTCGGCCCGCTGTTCAGAACTGCGGCCCATCAGCACGCTGAAGGTGAAGACGCTGCCGCCACCGCGCGGCAGGCTCGGGTCACGCTGGCGGGCCGACACCTCGCCGCCCATCTGTTCCGCAAGCCTGCGGCAGATCGACAGCCCGAGCCCGGTGCCGCCGAATTTGCGCCTGATGGATGCATCAGCCTGGGTGAAGCGCTCGAAGAGATGCGGGACCTGGCTCTGTTCCAGCCCCACGCCGCTATCGGCAATCTCGCAGACCAGCCGCACCTGCGCGCCGTCATTGCGCGCGGTCAGGCTCACCTCGATGAAGCCATGTTCGGTGAACTTCACCGCATTGCCGACCAGGTTGAACAGGATCTGCCGGAAGCGCCCGGCATCGCCCAGCACGCGCGGCGGCAGGCCTGGGTCGAGCGCGCCGATCACCTCCACGCCCTGTGCCGCCGCGCGTGGCGCGAAGAGTTCCAGGATGGTCGCGACCTCGGCTTCCGGATCAAACGGCGTGCGTTCCAGCGTCACCTCGCCGGCCTCGAGTTTCGAGAGGTCCAGGATGTCGTTCAGCAGCAACAACAGGTGTTCGGCGCTGGCCTGGATGGTCTCGGCATGGCGGCGCTGCACGGCGTCCAGCCTGGTGTCCAGCAGCAGGCTCGTCATGCCGATGACGCCGTTCATCGGCGTGCGGATTTCATGGCTCATGGAGGCGAGAAATTCCTCCTTCGCGCGGCCGCCGGCGCGCGCCGCGCGCTCCTGTTCGGCCAGCGCATGGCCCTGGCGCTGCAGCGCGTTGGACTGTCGCACCAGCAGCCAGAAGGCCAGCAGCACCAGCATGGCCATCGAGCCCATCGCCACCGCCAGTGCCGAGGATAGCGGCATGGTCGCCGCCAGCACCGCATCGCGCGGGCGCGCCACCTCCACCACCATCAGCCCCTGCGGGATGGTGGCGAAGGCGGCCAGCACCTCGCCGCCGGTCATGTCGGTGCCTTCGTGCTGGCCCTGGTCGCGGCGCGGCATGAAGTCGCGGAAAATCCAGGCGCCGGGGTGGATCAGCCCGATGCCCGCGGCACCGCCATCGGAGCGCGCGAGCAACGCGCCATTGGCGCCCGAGAACCGCACCGCGACGCCGAAGCCCTGCGTCACGCCGCGGGCGATGTTGAGCAGATGCTCGGGGTCCAGCAACGCCACCACGGCGCCTGCGAATTCGCCATTGGCATCGCGCCGCGCGATGGCCAGCGGGATGCTCCATTGCCCCACCTGCTGCACATTGCGCTGGCCGACCGCGAGGAAACGCCCCGGCTCCACCGCGCCGAAGCGCGTGGCCTGCGGCGCGAGGCGCAGCGTGCGGAACCAGTCGCGGTCGCTGACCTGGAAATCCACGAGCGAAGGCTCGGTCGAGCGGCGCACCCGGCCGGCGGCGTCGGTCCAGACCACGGCGCGCAGGCTGGGCAGGTCGGTCACCACGCCGGGCAGCGGGCCTGCGAAGGCGTCGGTCTCGCCGGCGCGGATCATCTCGTTGAGCAGGATCTCCACCGCCTGGATGCTGCGTCCGGACTGGTCCGCCAAGGCCAGCGACAGGTTCCGCGTCAGGCTGCGCGCATCCTCAAGCGCGGCCTTGCGCGTGCGTTCGGTGATGCTCCACCAACTGACCGCGAGCCCCATCAGCACGACCAGCGTGGCCGCGCCGAACATGCGCCAGGGCTTGGGCGGGCTGGGGCGGCGGCGGAACGAAGGACGGGCCATGGGCATATCCTGCCAGGGTCGGCCGGGCGCTGCCCAGCCTCAGGCGGGCAGCATGTTCAATTGCCGCAGCACCGCGCGCTCCTCCTCCATGGTCCGGCGCATCAATTCGCGATAGGCGGCGCCGTCGGCCAGCAGCAGCGGTTGGTCCAGGCGCTCCAGGATCTGCAGATGCGCAGGCTCGCGCGCGGCTTCGGTGAAGGCTTCGGCGAGGGCGCGCACCACGCCCGCATCCATGCCGCGCGGGCCGATCAGCCCGCCGGGGCTGTCGATGGTCAGATCGATGCCCAACTCCCGCAAGGTCGGCACATCGGGGAAGCGGCGCGCGCGCTCGCTGCCATAGACCGCGAGCAGCCGCAGTTGTCCCGACTGCACCAGCGGCGCCCAGCCCGAGCTTTCCGAGGCGAAGTCGATCTCACCGCCCAGCAGCGCGCGCAGCGTATCGGCGGTGCCGCGATAGGGCGCATGGGTCCAGGTGATGCCTTGGGCCAGCGCGATGCGTTCCATCAGCAAATGCTGCGTGCTGCCGGTGCCCAGCGTGCCGTAGTTGAGCCGCCCCGGATGGGCGCGCGCATGCGCGAGCAATTCGGGCAGGCTGCGGTGCGGGCTGTCGGCGCGCACCACCGCGCCCATGATGAAGCCGGTGATCTGCAGGATGTAGGTCAGGTCGTCGATCGGATGATAGGGCGGGCGGGGGTTGAGCAGCATCTGCCGCACCACGCCCACATGCATCTGCGAAATCGTATGGCCGTCCGGGCGGGCTTCCTGGAGCGCGAGCGCGCCCAGTATGCCCGCGGCCCCGGCACGGTTTTCGACCACCACGGGCTGGCCCAGCCGACGGGTGGCGAGTTCGGCGAGGGCGCGGAAGCCCACATCGGCGGGGCCGCCCGCGGTCCAGGGCACGATCAGCCGGATCGGCCGTTCGGGGAAGCGGGTCTGCGCCATGGCCGGCGTGGCCAGCAGGGGCAGGGCGAGGAGGGCGCGGCGTTGCATCAGGCGATGCTGGCGCGCCGCGCGTCGCGGTTCAACCGGTAATGCCGGCCTGGCGCACCAAGGGCGCCCAGCGCGTGGCTTCGGCCGCGACGAAATCGCGGATTTGCGCGCCGCTCAGGTTGCCGAGCGAGACCAGGCCCATCTGCGCGAAGCGTTCGACGATGGTGGGCTCGGCCATCGCGGCCTGGCAGACGGCGTTGATGCGGCTTGCATGCTCGGCCGGCATGGAGGCGGGGCCTGCCAGCAGGAACCAGTTGGTGACGACGGCACCCGGCAGCCCGGCTTCGACCAGGGTCGGGATGTTGGCGAAGCTCGGCACGCGTTCGGCGCTGGTCACGGCCAGGCCGCGCAGCCCGCCCTGGCGCACCGCGCCACCATGCGCGCCCAGCGTGTTGACGATCGAGGTGGGCTCGCCGCCGAGCACCGCCACCTCGGCCTCCGAGGCGCCGCGGAAGGGGATGTGCAGCAGCCTTGCGCCGGTGGCCTGTTCGAAGATCAGCCCCGCCAGATGCCCGATGGAGCCGACGCCGGAGGTGCCGTAGCTGATGGTCTCGGGCTGAGCGCGGGCGGCGGCGATATACTCGGCGATGGTCGTGATGGTGCTGGCCGCGCGCACCGCCACCAGGATGGGCGCGCCGCCGAACATGGTGATGTAGGTGAAGGAGCGCGCCGGGTCATAGGGCGGCGGATTGGGCAGAGCGGGCGCCACCGAGAGCGGGCCGGTATTGGTCACCACCACCGTATGCCCATCGGTGGCCTGCGCGCCGGCCGCGGTGCCGATCGCACCGCCCGCGCCGCCGCGGCTTTCGATGATGAAGGGCTGGCCGAGGGCACGCTCCAGCCGCTCCGCCATCAGGCGCATGATGACATCGGTGGTGCCGCCCGGCGCATAGGGGTTGATCACGCGCACGGGGCGGTTGGGCCAGGGCGCCTGCGCGAAGGCAGGGGCGGCGAGCGGGGTCAGCAGAAGGGCGCGGCGTGTGGTCATGGGGCGCAGCATGACCGCACGCGATGCCGCGCGCTAGCGGGGCCGGCGGCGCGGGCGTTCGAGCGCGACCAACGCCGCATCCGTTTCGCGCAATGCAGTCTGCACATCGCCCGCGGAAGCGGCACGGCGCGCATTGGCGATGCGCGCGACCGGCCCCTGTTCGACCGGCACGCCGGCGCGGTTGGCGGGCGTGCTGCGTGTCAGCAGCCGTGATTCGGCGCGTTCGAGAAACTCGATGGCCTGCGCCGTGCGGCGGTTGCGCAGCGCGGTGTGGGCGGCGTTCAGCAAGCCCGCGGCATCATCAATGCCAGCGGCATCGGCTTCGGCCGCGGTGCGGTTCTGCTCGGGCACGAAGGGGGTGGCGGCGGGGTTCTGCCGCGCGCGTTGCATCTCCCGCGTGCCGGGGTCGAGCTGCGCCATGCCCGTGGGGTGGTGCTCGCCATGATGCGCGAAGGCGGGCAGGGTGAGGACCAGGAAAGCAAGGGCAAGGCGCATCAATCAGGCTCCGACCAAGGCCCGCAGATCAGCCTGCGGGCGGGCGCCGAAATGGCTGATCACTTCGGCCGCCGCGACGCTGCCCCAGCGCGCGGCCTCCGGCAAGGACAGGCCGCGCGTATGTGCTGCCAGGAAGCCCGCGGCATAGGCATCGCCCGCACCGGTGGTGTCGAGCAGCTTCGTCGGTTCGGCCGCCACCTGGTGGGTCGCGGCGCCGGCGATGATGACGCTGCCATGCTCGCTGCGGGTCAGGGCTGCGATCTCGACCTCGGCGCGGACGCTCTCCATCGCCACGCTGAAGTCATCGGTCTCATAGAGGCTCAGGATCTCGGCCTCATTGGCGAAGAGGATGTCGGTCTCCTCGCGCACGAAGGCGCGGAAGGCATCACGATGCCGCCCCACGCAGAAGGCATCGGACAACGAGAGTGCCACCTTGCGGCCAGCGGCATGGGCTGCGCGCGCGGCGGCGCGGAAGGCGGCTTGCGCCGCCGGCGGATCGTAGAGATAGCCCTCGAGGTAAAGCACCTTGGCGCGCGCCACTTCGGCCGGATCCACATCCGCCTCACCGAAGGTGACGCAGGCGCCGAGGAAGGTGTTCATGGTGCGCTGCGCATCGGGCGTGACCAGGATCAGGCAGCGCGCGGTGGGGGCGCCGCCCGTCAGCGGTGCGGTCGGGAAATGCACGCCCGCGGCGCGAATGTCATGCGCAAAGACCTGGCCCAGCGCGTCATCGGCCACCTTGCCCAGGAAGCCCACCTTCGCGCCGAGGCCGGCGGCGACGGCGCAGGTATTGGCGGCTGAACCGCCGCTGCTTTCGATGCCCGGCCCCATCGCGGCATAGAGCTGTTCGGCGGTGGCGGTGTCGATCAGCGCCATGCCGCCCTTGTTCAGGCCGCGTGCGGCCAGGAAGGCGTCATCGGCGCGGGAGAGGACGTCGACGATGGCGTTGCCGATGCCGAGGATATCGAGGCTGGGTGCGGTCATGATGTGGTTCCGGTTTGCTGCGCGCGGCATAACCGCCTGTGCGCGCGGCTGCTAGACCTCCACCTTGTAGTTCAATCCGACCTCATCGCCCGGCAGGCCGCGAATGCCCCAGGCGTGGCGCGGGGTTTCAAAGATCGTCACCTCGATATCCTGCGGCGCGATGCCGGTCGCGGGCGGTACGCGCGCGAAGATTCCGCGGATCAGCGCCTTCTTCGCCTCCACCGAGCGGCCTTCGAAGATGCTGATCTCGATGATGGTGTAGCGCTCTGATCGGTCGCCGGGACGGATGATATCCTCCGGATCAAGCCCGATGAACCGGTGGAAGCGCTTTTCCGGTGGATAGGCGAAGGCCTCCATCACCGCTGCGTGGATCGCGTCCGACAATGCGGAACGGCAGGCGCGCAGCGGGCCGCGCTCGCCGTAGATCTTGACCTGCGCCATGCTCAGACAGGCCCGCGCGTGATCGGTGTCAGCGCCGCGTTCACGCCGCGATACTCCGCCTGGATCGGCCCGATCCCCTGCGCCGAAAGCCGCGCCGCGTGCATGGCGTGATAGGCCTCGGCCGCCACGCGATTCTCGAACAGATAGATGCCGCCAGCGCGACCTGGCGCTTCGGTCCAGATCTTCCAGATCAGCCCCGGCTCGCGCGCGATGGATTCCGCGAGTGCCACCAACCGCTCCTCCCCGCCCGGTGCCCGGGCGGGGAAATCCATCACCAGAAGGCAGGGTTCAGCCATTCCACGCGACCAGGCGCTGCGTCTGCACGCCCAGGCCCTGCACGCCCAGCCGCAGCGTCTGCCCGGCCTTGAGGAACACCGGATCCGGCTTGCGGCCCAGCCCCACGCCCGGCGGCGTGCCGGTGAAGATGATGTCGCCCGGATGCAGCGTGATGAAGTGCGAAACGTAGCTGACCAGCGTCTTCACGCCGAAGATCATGGTGCGCGTGTTGCCGGTCTGCGCGCGCACGCCGTCCACATCGCAGAACATGTCCAGCGCCTGCGGGTCGGGCACTTCGTCGGCGGTGACCAGCCATGGCCCCACCGGGCCGAAGGTGTCGGCACCCTTGCCCTTGTCCCAGGCGCCGCCGCGCTCGGTCTGCCATTCGCGCTCGCTGACGTCATTGCCGACGGCATAGCCCGCCACATGGTCCAGCGCGCGCTCCTCGGACACGTATTGGGCGCGGCTGCCGATGATGATGCACAGCTCCACCTCATGGTCGAGCTTCTTGCTGTGCTTGGGCACGATCACATCATCATCCGGCCCGCTGATGGCGCCATTGGCCTTGAGGAACACGATGGGTTCCTTGGGAATGGCGGCCCCCGTCTCGGCCGCGTGGTCGGCATAGTTCAGCCCGATGCAGATCAGCTGCGAAAACCCCGAGACCGGGCAGCCCAGCCGCGGATTGCCGGCCACCGATGGCAGGCTTGCCGGGTCGATGGCGGCGAGCTTCTTCAAGCCGTTGGGTGAGAGCACATCGCCCGCGATATCGGGCACGATGCCCGACAGGTCGCGGATGGTGCCTGTGGCATCCAGCAGGCCGGGCTTTTCCTGGCCCTTGGGGCCGTAGCGCAGCAGTTTCATGGCGGTTCCTCCGATCAGCAAAGGCGCGCAGCTTGGCAGGCCGCGCGCGGCGCGCAAGACGGGCTTGCCGCGCCTGGCACCGCGCGCCCATGCTCGCGCGTGATGCTGATGGGCCTGCTCGCCGATATCCACGCCAATCTCGAGGCGCTCGAGGCCTGCCTCGCGCATGGCATGGCGCGCGGCGTGCAGCGCTGGATCGCCTTGGGCGACCAGGTGGGCTACGGCGCCGATCCGCTGGCGGTGATCGCACGGCTGCAGGCGATCGGCGCGCTGTGCCTGATGGGCAATCATGACGAAGCTGCCCTGACCGGCCCGCGCGGCTTTTCCGACGCCGCGGCCGAGGCCGCGCGCTGGACCGCGAAGCAACTGGATGAACCCGCCCGCGCCTTCCTGCGCGACCTGCCCATGGTCCAGCGTGAGGGCGAGATCCTGTTCGTTCATGCCGATGCCGCTGAACCCGCCGCCTGGCACTACGTGACCGATGCCCGGCGCGCCGCGCGCAGCCTGGATGGCACCGATGCGCGCTTCGTCTTCAGCGGCCACACGCACCAGCCGCTGCTGGCCGGCATCAGCGCGACAGGGCGCATGACGCTGCACCGGCCCACGCCCAATGTGCCGGTGCCGCTGTCGCCGCTGCGCCGCGCGCAGGCGGTGCTGGGCGCGGTCGGCCAGCCGCGCGATGGCAACCCGGCCGCCTGCTATGGGCTGCTGGATGCCGCGCGGATGGAATGCACCTGGATGCGCGTGCCCTATGACGTGGCGGGTGCCGCCGCCAAGATCAACGCCGCCGGCCTGCCCGCGATGCTGGCCAGCCGGCTCGAGAAGGGGCGCTGAGATGCCGCATGCGGGGGGGCAGATCGGCGGCTTCCGGGTGGGTGAGCGGCTGCACAGCGGCGGCATGGCGATCCTCTACGAAGCCTCCCACCCCGACCATGACATCCCGCTGCTGGTGAAGGTGCCGCGGGTGGCCGAGGGCGAGGACCCCGCGGCGATCGTGGGCTTCGAGATGGAGCAGCTGATCCTGGCGCGGCTGTCGGGTCCGCATGTGCCGCGCTTCATCGCCACCGGCCATGAGCCTGTGCCCTGGATCGCGATGGAGCGCATCGAGGGGGCTTCCCTGCTGCCGCGGCTGCGCGAATTGCCGCTGCCGCCTGAGGAGGTGGCGAGCCTGGGTGCGGCCATCGCCGATGCGCTGGACAGTCTGCACCGCCAGGGCTGCGTGCATCTGGACATCAAGCCCTCCAACATCCTCATCGCCAAGGCGGATGGGCGCGCCGTGCTGGTCGATTTCGGGCTGGCGCATCACGCGCATCTGCCCGACCTGATGGCCGAGGAATTCCGCCTGCCCTATGGCACAGCCCCCTATATGGCGCCCGAGCAGGTGATGGGCATTCGGGCCGATCCGGCGGCGGATATCTTCGCGCTGGGCGCGATGCTGTATTTCTTCGCGACCAATGTGCGGCCCTTCGGTGACCCGCAATCGCTCAAGGCCCTGAAGCAGCGCATCTGGTCGGACCCGGTGCCGCCGCGCGCGCGCGAGAAGACGATCCCGCCCTGGCTGCAGGAGATCATCCTGCGCTGCATGGAGGTTGAGCCGGCGCGGCGCTACCCGAGTGCTGCGCAGGTGGCGCTCGCGCTGCGGCACCCGGAGCAGGTGGCGCTGACCGCGCGCGCGGAGAAATTGTCGCGCGACCCCTGGGGGCAAAGGCTGCGCCGGCGCTTCAACCCGGAATATGCGCCGGTGTTGAAGCGTGACCTGCCTGGCCAGGCGGCGGCCGATGCACCGATCGTGGCGGTCGCGCTGGACCTTGATTCGCTGACCGATGATCTCTCGGCAGCACTGCGCCGTTCGGTGCAGCATGTGATGAGCGCCTTTCCTGGCGCGCGGCTGGCCTGCCTGAATGTGCTGAAGCTGCATTTGATCCGCGCCGACACCACGCTGGATGAGCAGGGGCGCAACAAGCATCTCGGCCGGCTGATCGAATTGCGCCATTGGGCGGCACCGCTGCAACTGCCCGAAGCGCGGCTGACACATCACGTGCTGGAGGCGGTGGACCCCGCCGCCGCGCTGGTGGAGTTCGCCGAGGTGAACCGGGTGGACCACCTCGTATTGGGCGCACGCAGCGACAGCGTATCGCGCCGCGTGCTGGGTTCGGTCTCGGCCGAGGTGGCGCGGGATGCGCCTTGCTCGGTCACGGTGGTGCGCGTCAGGGCGTGATTCCCAGCCGCTTCAACGGCCAGGCTGTGCCAGCCTGGCCGGACCCGATGTCAGCTGTTCGGCCCGCGCCCCATGCCCACCGGCTGCCAGCGGCGCAGCTTGGTGTTCTGCAGCACCGCGGGGTTCACGCAGGACATCGGCCACTGGCCTTGCAGCGATAGCGCCAATTCGGCGCCCACGCGGCGCTTGCGCGCTTCATCGAAGCGCCCGCTGGCCGAGGCATTGTGCGGCGAGAGGATCACATTCTCCATGCTCAGCAGCGGGTTGTTGTGGCTGGGCGGTTCCACCTCCAGCACATCGAGGCCGGCATAGGCGATCCACTTCTCCTGCAGCGCCTTGATGAGTGCTGCCTCGTCCACCGTGGGACCACGGCCGGTATTGATGAAGATGGCAGAGGGCTTCATCAGCTTGAAATGCCGTTCGGTCAGCAAATGCTGGCATTCGGGCCGCGCGGGGGCGTGCATCGAGACGAAATCGGATTTCGCCATCACCTCATCCAGCGTGGCGGGCACCACGCCGTGTTCGACCATCACCGTCTCATCCAGGAAGGGGTCATAGGCGATCAGGTTCAGGCCGAAGGGCTTGGCGCGGCGGGCCACGGCGCGCGCCACGCGGCCGAAGCTGACGAAGCCCAGCGTCTGGCCCATCAGGCGCGGGATCTTCAGCAGGGCAGGGCGGCCTTCACCCCAGCGGCCCTCGCGCACCATGCGGTCCTGTTCCATGCAGCGGCGGAAGGTGGCCAGCAGCAGCATCATCGCGTGGTCCGCCACCTCGTCGATGAAGGTGTCGGGCACATTGGTGACCGGAATGCCTGCTTCGGTGGCGGCCTTCACATCCACGCTGTCCACGCCCACGGAGCCCAGCGCGATGATGCGGCAGTTCTTGAGTTCGCGGATGATCTCGGCGGTGAACGGCATGCCCTTGGCATAGACCGCATCCGCATCGCGGGCGGCGGCGATGAAGCCTGCTGCATTGTTCGGCGCCTCGATGATCTCGGCATCCATGCCGGCCAGCGCCTCCATCTCATAGTCGTAGCCGCCGCCGGCGGTGGTGAAGCTGGCGCCTGCGGGCGTCAGGATGCGGAATTTGGGCATGCGTTCCTCCTGCTTATGTTTTGAGCGAAGCATGCGCTGGGTATCGCTTCAAGGCTTCCACCCCCCGGCGACAACGTCGGCGGAACGGGTTACAGGCGTGTCATGGACGCGACCCAACCGTTGCTGCTGGCCGAGGGAATCACCAAGCGCTTCGGCGCCTTGGCGGCGAATGACCATGTCGATCTGCGTGTCATGCCGGGCGAGATTCACGCGCTGCTGGGCGAGAATGGCGCCGGCAAGTCGACGCTGGTGAAGATCATCTACGGCCTGTTGCGCGCCGATGCAGGGCGGCTGCTGTGGCAGGGCAGGGCCTTTGCCGCGGAAAGCCCCAGGGCTGCGCGGCGCGCGGGCATTGGCATGGTGTTCCAGCATTTCTCGCTGTTCGATGCGCTGACGGTGGCGGAGAATGTGGCGCTGTCGCTGGATGATGCTGGCACCGCGAAGGATGTCGCAGGGCGGCTGGGCGATGTGTCGCGCGCCTATGGCCTGCCGCTGGAACCGGCGCGCGAGGTGTGGCGGCTTTCCGTGGGCGAGAGGCAGCGTGTCGAGATCGTGCGCTGCCTGATGCAGGACCCGCGCTTGCTGATCCTGGATGAACCCACCTCGGTGCTGACGCCGCAGGAATGCGAGGGGCTGTTCGAGACGCTGGCCCGCATCCGCGCCGAGGGGCGCGCGGTGCTCTACATCTCGCACAAGCTCGAAGAGGTGCGGCGCATCTGCGAGGCCGCGACCATCCTGCGCGGCGGCCGCGTGGTGGAGCGCTGCGACCCGCGCCAGGAAACCGCGGGGTCATTGGCGCGGATGATGGTGGGCGGCGATGTGCCGGCGCTGCGGCATGATCACATGCTGGCCGAGACGCCGGTGCGGCTCGCCGTCTCGGCGCTGTCTTTGCCGGCCAGCGATGCGCATGGCATCGCGCTGCGCGATGTGTCCCTGGCTGTGCGGCAGGGGGAGATCCTGGGCATCGCCGGTGTCGCGGGCAATGGGCAGGATGAGCTCTTCGCCGCGATCAGCGGCGAGGTGCTGTCGCCTTCGGTGGCGGTGGCGATCGATGGTGTCGCGATGGGCCAGGCGGACATCAATGAACGCCGCCGCAAGGGCGCCGCCTTTGTGCCTGAGGAGCGGCTCGGCCATGCCGCCGCGCCACGCCTGCGGCTGACGGAAAACGCGCTGCTGTCAGGGCATGCGACCAATGGGTTTGTGGCGCAGGGGATGGTCGATCGCGGCCGGTTGCGCAGCTTCGTGGATGGGGTGGTGCGCGCCTTCGATGTGCGCAAGGGACCGGCCGATCCCGAGGCGCGGGCACTCTCGGGCGGCAACCTGCAGAAATTCGTCGTGGGGCGCGAGATCGCGCGCAAGCCTGGGCTGCTGGTGGTCGCGCAACCCACCTGGGGTGTTGACGCGGGTGCCGCCGCGATCATCCGCCAGGCCTTGGCGGATTTGGCGGAACAGGGCAGCGCCGTGCTGGTCATCAGCCAGGATCTGGATGAATTGCTGGAAATCGCCGATCGCATCGCGGTGATGTTCGTCGGGCGGCTTTCGCCCGCCGTGCCGGTGACGGAAGCCAGCCGTGAATCGCTCGGGCTGCTGATGGGGGGCGCTGAATCATGAGCCACCGATTCAGCCCTTCGCGGCCTTCGCCGCTGCGTGCATCGGAGGCCGCATGAGACTGGTGATGGAAAAGCGGTCGGAGACGCCGCTGTGGTTGATGGTGGTCTCGCCGCTGATCGCGGTCGGCCTCCCGGTGCTCGCCGCCATCATCATGTTCACCCTGCTGGGCAAGGACCCGGCGCGCGCGCTGTATGTGTATTTCATCGACCCGATCAGCGATTCCTGGGGCCTGCAGGAGGTCGCGGTGAAGGCCACGCCGCTGGTGCTGATCGCGCTGGGCCTCGCCGTCTGCTACCGCGCCAATGTCTGGAATATCGGCGCTGAGGGGCAGTTTCTGCTGGGTGCGATGGCCGGCGGTTGGCTCGCCGTCATCACCCATGGCAGCACGCAGGGTCCGTGGTTGCTGCCGGCCATGATGATGCTGGGCGCACTCGCCGGCGCATGCTGGGCCCTGATCCCGGGCGTGTTGCGCACGCGCTTCGGCGCCAATGAAATCCTGACCAGCCTGATGCTGGTCTATGTGGCGGAGTACCTGCTGGACTACCTCGTCCGCGGCCCCTGGCGCGATCCTGGCGGCTTCAACATGCCGCAGACCGTCATCTTCGAACCCGAGGCCGTGTTGCCGCTGCTGATGGAAGGCGGGCGGCTGAACATCGGCACGCCGATCATGCTGGTGATGGTGGTCGCCTTCGCCATCCTGATGGGCCGCACGCTGAAGGGCTTCGAAATCCGCCTGGTGGGCGAGGCACCGCGGGCCGCGCGTTTCGCGGGCTTCTCTGAGAAGGGCCTGGTGCTGACGGTCTTCGCCATCTCCGGCGCGCTGGCGGGGCTGGCGGGCATGCTGGAAGCGGCGGGCACTGTGAAGCAGCTGCAACCGGGCATTTCGCCGGGCTATGGCTTCACCGCCATCATCGTGGCCTTCCTGGGCCGGTTGAATCCGGTGGGATGTCTGGTCGCCGGCATCTTCATCGCCATCACCTTCATCGGCGGCGAGAACGCGCAGATCATGCTGCGTCTGCCGCTGGACGCCACGCGGGTGCTGCAAGGCCTGCTGCTGTTCTTCGTGTTGGCGTGTGACAGCCTGCTTCTCTATCGGTTCCGCTTCGTGCGGGAGGCCCGCGCATGACCCTGCTGGAAGCCATCATCCTGACGGTGATCACCGCCTCCACACCCCTGCTGATCGCCGCCATCGGCGAGCTGGTCGTGGAGCGTGCGGGCGTGCTGAACCTGGGCGTCGAGGGCATGATGATCATCGGCGCCGCCGCGGGCATTGCGGCCGCCATCACCACCGGCAATTCCTGGTTCGGGGTACTGGTTGCCATCCTGGCCGGCATGGCGCTGTCGCTGGTCTTCGCTGCCCTGGTGCTGGGGCTTGCGGCCAACCAGGTCGCCGCGGGCCTGGCGCTGGCCATCCTGGGCCTGGGCCTGTCCGGCGTCATCGGCGCCCCCTTCGTGGGCGTGCAGCGCGAGGGCATCGGCAAGATCGAAATCCCCGTCCTGTCGGACATCCCATTCATCGGCGAGATCCTGTTCCACCAGGACCTCTTCGTCTATGCTTCCGTCGCGCTGACCGCGGGCGTGTGGTGGTTCCTGACGCGCACCCGCGCCGGCCTGGTGCTGCGCGCCTGCGGAGAAAATCACGCCGCCGCCCATGCGCTGGGCTATCGCGTGCTGCGCATCCGGCTGCTGGCCATCCTGTTCGGCGGCGGCTGCGCCGGGCTGGCGGGCGCCTATCTTTCGCTGGTCTACACGCCCTTCTGGACCTCGGGCATGACCAGCGGCCGCGGCTGGATCGCACTGGCCATCGTGGTGTTTGCCTCCTGGCTGCCCTGGCGCGCGGCAGTGGGTGCCTATCTCTTCGGCGGCCTTACCATTTTGCAGCTGCATGCGCAGTCGGCGGGTGTTCCCTTGCCCTCGCAGGTGATGGCCGCCTTGCCCTATCTGCTCACCATCATCGTGCTGGTGGTCATCATGCGCGCACGGCGCGGGGGTGCGGCGGGGCCTGCCTGCCTCGGAACCCCCTTCGTGCCGGATCGTTGATCAAGCGCGTGACATTCGTGTAACCACCCCCGTCCACCCAGGGAGAGCCCCATGAACATTACCCGTCGTCAAACCCTCACCGGAGCCTCTGCGCTCGCCGGCACCGCCATCGGCGCCGAGCAGGCCGCCGCGCAATCGGCGCTGAATGTCGGCTTCATCCTGATCGGCCCGGTGGGCGATTTCGGCTGGTCCACCATGCATGATGTCGGTCGCCGCCGGATGGAATCCGTGCTCGGCAACCGCGTCACCTCCACCCAGGTCGAAGCCGTGGCACCGCCCGATTTCGACCGCGTGGCCACCCAGCTGGTCCGCACCGGCTGCCGCCTGATCTTCACCACCAGCTTCTCCTATTTCGCGCCGACGCAGCGCGTGGCCGCGGCCAACCCCAACGTGATGTGGGAGAGTGCGACGGGCACGGCCACGGCCGCCAACCTCGCCATCTACAACGCGCGCTTCTACGAGGGCCGCTACGTCCAGGGCGTGATCGCCGCGCGCAAGTCGCGCAGCAAGACCATCGGCTACGTCGCCACCTTCCCGGTGCCGGAGGTGATCCACGCCATCAACACCGTGATGCGCGGCGCCTGGTCGGTCGACCCCTCCATCCGCATCCGCGTGGTGTGGATCTCCGCCTGGTTCAATCCGGGCCGCGAGGCCGATGCGGCGCGCGCGCTGATCGACCAGGGCTGCGACGTGATCTGCCAGCACACCGACAGCCCCGCACCGCTGCAGCTGGCCGAACAGCGCGGCAATGTCTTCGGCTTCGGCCAGGCCAGCGACATGACGCGCTTCGCGCCGCGCGCGCACCTGACCAGCAGCATCAACAGCTGGGGCGACTATTATGTGTCGCGCGCCCGCGCGGTGCTGGACGGCAGCTGGCGCCCGGCCGACACCTGGGGCGGCCTGGGTTCGGGCATGTTCAGCCTGGCGGCCTTCACCAACATGACGCCGGAAGAAGTGAGCGAGGCGACGCGCATTCGCGATGCGCTGGCGGCCGGCACGCTGCACCCGTTTGACGGGCCGATCACGCGGGCCGATGGCACGCTGGTGATTCCGGCGGGGCAGCGGCTGACGGATGACCAGATCCGGGCGCAGAACTACTTCTATCAGGGCATTGATGTGGCGATGCCGTAAGCCTCGAAAGGCTTCGTGACGGTCAGGTCGCCGAACCGGCGGCCTGACTGCAACTCCTCGGTCAGCAGCGTGGTGCAGCCGGCTCCGAGGGCGGCGGCGATGATCAACGCGTCGGTGAAGCACAGGTCGTGCGTGGCGGCGAGGTCGCGGGCGGTGACGCTTGTCTCCGGCGTGACGGGCAGGGGTGGCTCCATCACCGCCAGGATGTCGCGCAGCGCAGCCTCGATCTCACCCGCCCCCCCTGATCCTACGCCTCCCGCTCCCGCAGGGCGCACGCCGCCTCTTCCCTGCCGCGGAACGCCGATGCTCCCACCATGCCCAAGCCCGCGTCGAGCTCCCGCGCCAGGGCCAGCATGGCCAGGCCCAGCCGACGCTCCAGCGGGTCATCCTGCCATGCCAAGTCTGCACCCGCGTAGAAGAGCGTGGCGAGGGCTTCCTGCATTCTCCGGTCGGAGAGACTGGTCCGCGGCTGATTCATCATGCCCGACCCCTATGGCGGAAGATCGGGGCGCTTCTTGCGCATGCGGTCGAGGCCGCGCCGACATGGCCCAGCCCTACCGCGCTGACGTTGGTGCGCGGCATGGCGATGCCCGCCGGGCGTGTATTGTTGAGGCTGACGGTTGCAACCATTTCGTTCTGCTCCTTTTTGGGGGCCGTTGACCCATGTCTCGCGGAGTCGATCCGGAAAGTCTTGCGCGCCCATGGACATCAATGGCGCGCAAAAGCAGGCGAAAGGCCGCGTTGACGCCATTGCCCTCTCCGGGCGGTCAGCCCTGCTATCCGTTCGGATAGGCCTGCGCGCCTGTCGCGCCGTGCCTTGTGTCAGGGGCGGGCGGTCAACCCGCCGGGATGGCCGCGTGCCGGCGCGCAAGGCACCAGCCGGCGACGTGATGGATCACCCCGAAACGACCGGTGTCGACGACATCGCCGAGCGCGATCAGCCGTGCGGGCGCCAGGCCCGTCTCCTCAGCTCATTCGCGCAGCGCCGCGGCACCGGCGCTTTCGCCAGCGTCGATGAATGCGCCAGGCAGGCTCAGGCATTCGCGCTGCGGCCCGTGCAGATACCCCATCAACCAGCACGATGATGCGCGGCCCGACATCGGCTCGCGTGCTCATGGGAGAGGCGCATGCCGCCTGC